>JAJRZL010000193.1 GCA_024275255.1 Candidatus Zixiibacteriota bacterium
AATCCTCTCCGGCAGGATAACACCATCTTCCATGATTTCTTCTGCAACATGAAACTGGACCACTTCACATACCGCCAGATTACCGGAACCTTTATCTTCACCGAGGGGAATCATTTGTCGCAGGATACATTCCATCTGAAATGGTGACTCTTGTACCCGTGGCGGTTTTACAATAACTGAATCTACAGGTGTGAAACCGCTTTTTACAAACTCATCAACATTGCTCTGATACTCTGTTGAGGATAACGAAACCTGTTGCACCATATCATACGTAACCGCCTGAATAACGCACTCGTTCGTAGCCATAAGGTTTTGGTAGGTGTCTTTCGTGGAGCCATCACGTGACCGGCGAGAAGGGGAAAAAGCTATTATCGGCGGGTTGACCCCAAACGCATTAAAAAACGAAAACGGCGACAGGTTTGGTACGCCATCTGCCGAAAGAGTGGAAACCAACGCTATCGGTCGCGGACCAACCCCCCCTAAGAGGAACCCCTGGACCTGCTGGATATTTATATCTTTAGGGTGAATATGAATCATAAAGAACTATCTGCCTATACAGCGGCTGTTTGTTTCTTCTTGGCAAGGATAGAGTAGTTGTGGTCAGCCTTTTTTATCGTATTACGCAACACCCCCAGCCCGTCAATTTCAAGCTCAATCGTATCGCCATCTTCAAGCCAAACCGGTGTGTGGGTCTCTCCCTTTGCTTTTGCTTCCAGCGCCCAGGTGCCGTTTAATTCAAGGTAACACCCGGTTCCTACCGTACCGGAACCAATGACACCGCCGGGGTACAATTCCACTCCATACGAACAGCGTTCAATTATCTCGGCAAACGTCCAGTTCATATCTTTGAGGTTGCCTTCCGATATCTGCCTGCCGTTATGACGAGCGGTCATGCGCAAATTGTAGGTAGCGCCACACTCGGTTTCAATTTTATATGGCTCCAGTTCATCGGGAGTTACCAGCCACGGTCCAAGTGTTGTGGCAAAATCTTTTCCCTTCGCCGGTCCGAGATTAAGTTTCATCTCTTCCATTTGAAGCACCCGGGCTGAGAGGTCATTCATAATCATATACCCGGCAATGTAGCGGTCTGCATCTTTGGCACTGATGTTTTTCCCACGCTTCCCGATAACAACCGCCGCTTCCAGTTCGAAGTCAAGTTTCTGCAAATGGTCCTGTTCGACAACGACCTGACCCTCGCCAAAAATTGCCTGATGGTTGGTAAAATAAAATACCGGAAACTGGTCGAACTCCTGAATCATCTCCACTCCGCGATTACGTCGAGCAGTGGCAACATGCTGACGGAAGGCGTAGGCATCACGACACGATGTCGGGTGCGGAACCGGCGCCAGGAGGGGCAATACCAAATCCCCTGTTTTTACCGGAGCTACTTTTTCAGCAACAATAGCATCATATACATTCCGGGCAGTGTTCATTCCCTCCTCTGCCAACATGAGAAATTCATTCATCATCGACGGCAAACGAAGGGAAAGAGACTGAGCGCTATCAGCTACATCATATATGTGCTCATTGTAAAAGATACCAAGTCGTTCGTTATCAGTGGTTGTTTTATACGATACAAGTTTCATTCGGGGAATCCTTCTTTTTGTTACTACCGGCTATCATGTGAGTATATACCCGTTCGATAATCTCTAAAGCAAAGCTGGTTTCATCGTCAGTCCCGGAATTGATACGAATACCGTTGGGGATTCCAAACGGTTTCACATGACGGACAATCAGTCCGTTTTCCAGGCATAATTGAAAAAACTGTGCTGCAAATTCTTCGGACGGCATAAGCAGGAGGATAAAGTTTGCTGCTGTATCAACCTGCTTGATACCAAGTTCCGCAAAAACGGATTTCATACGTTTCAATGAGCGATGATTGGTTGTTACTGTCTTTTTGAGGAAGTCATCATCATACAGTGCCGCCATAGCCGCTACCTGTGCGACCGCATTGGGTTCAAACGGCAGCTTTTGTCTTTTTAAGGCGTCTATCAAGTATTTGGGTCCGACAGTATACCCAATACGCAACCCGCCCAAGCCATATACTTTTGATAACGTCCGGGTAACCAGTAAATTATCGTACCAGTAATCAACCCCAACCGGATAGCCGGGGAAATCCTTAGCATAGGCTTCGTATGCCTCATCAAGAATCACCAGCACATCATCCGGGACCTGTTGCATAAAATGTTCAAATTCTTCTGCAGTGAACATAGTCCCGGTAGGATTATTGGGATTGGCTAAGTAAATAAGACGAGTTTGTGGAGTTATCGCGTGCTGAATGGCATCCAGATCGAAAGCATAATCTTTCAACGGTACTTGCCGTAATGTGCGTCCTTGTTTATGGGTGCTCACATAGATACCGATAAATGTCCCTTCCGAAGTAAGCAGTTCGTCCCCCGGCTCTGAAAATGCCGCTACAATATCAGCCAGCAAAGAATCAGTCCCATGACCACAGACAATATGCTGCGGTTGAATACCATATCGTTTGGCTATTGCCTGTACCAACTCAGTCGCAAGGGGATCGACATAGCGGTGTATTTCTTTGAGATATGTAGTGATTGCTTCCAGTGCTCTCGGGGATGGTCCCAGGGGGTTTTCATTGGAAGCCAGTTTTACAATACGGGTCAACTGCTTTTCACGAGCAAGCTCGGAAATCGGTTTCCCGGGTTTATATGGCTTTAAGCTTGCTATACGTTTTGGTATCTTAATCATTACTTGTTCACCTCGATGACAATTTCATTCACGTGCCTTATATCATACGGAGATATTCCGTTACTGTCAAAGGGTGTTCCTCTTGGTATAATCGAAATCCATACCAGTTTACTTCTCTTTATTCCAGCCATGACCTGACATATTCAGGGTCCATCGTTTCCTTGACATTCAAAGTGGGAGTCAATGGGGCAAAGGTATCAATCATGACAGCATACTCATTGGTTTCTTTAGCTCCAACCGATGCTTCTGTTCTTCCCGGCTGGGGACCATGCGGCATGGCTCCCGGATGCAGCGTTATCGAGCCTTCCCTGATTCCCTTGCGCGACATAAACTCACCCTTGACATAATACAGGACCTCGTCACTGTCGATATTGGCATGAAAATATGGAGCCGGGATTGCCTGCTCATGAAAGTCATACGGTCGTGGTACAAAATTGCAAAGCACAAACGACTGGGTAACAAAAGCAAGATGAATCGGCGGCGGCAAATGTATCCGTCCAACCTTGGGGTGGTAATCGTCAATATTGAAAGCATAGGGGTATAAAAACCCATCCCAGCCAACCACATCGAAGGGATGATATTTCAAAAGATGAACAAAATACCTTTTCCCCGTTTTGACAATAAGCCGAAACTCACCGGTTTCATCTGTCGGTGTTATATATTCCGGAAGCTTAAAATCCCGTTCACAGTAAGGGGCATGTTCCAGCATTTGCCCGTAGTCATTACGGAAATGAGCGGGTATTTCAAAGGCTGTATCCGATTCTACTATCAACAGTTTATTGTTATCGTACGTATCAAACTCCATACGATAGATAACTGCCCGTGGGATAATCAACTGGTCCCCGGGGACAAAGTTGATAACCCCATAATCGCTGAGAAGCCTGCCTGTACCGTGGTGGACAAAGATATATTCTGCAGCATACCCATTGCGATAGAAATCATCAGTTGGTTCAGTCACTGTTGCAGTTGCGATGGAGCAGGAAGCGTTGTGCAAGTATACATCCCGAGCGGTAATAAAGTTACCACCCTCTTTTTTCTTATCAGTAAAGAAATGATAATATGTTACGGGTGCATCGTGCCAATCGACCTCTTTATACAAAGGAATTTCATCAACCCCCAGCACAGCCGTTGGCATGTGCAGGTGGTACTTGTTGGAATAGACACCGGAAAATCCCTTACTCGAGACCAGTTCTTCACGATACAGAGATTTACCATCCGGCTTATAAAAGGTTGTATGTTTTACTTGTGGCAGCTCACCAACTTTATGATAAAACGGCATCTTCTTTTCCTTGTCTTTTAACTCTATTCATCAAACTATAACAATTCATTACGATTAACAGGGAGGCAGTACTTCCGACGGGTCCCTGTCAAGATTGCCACGCAGTTTTTGATCCAGCTCTATCGACTCAAACAACGACTGGAAGTTACCTTTTCCGAATCCCTGGCTGTTTCCCTGACGCTGGATAAACTCGAAGAA
>JAJRZL010000194.1 GCA_024275255.1 Candidatus Zixiibacteriota bacterium
AACTTTTCCCATGCCTGGTCGTTGCGTTTCAATGCCCGCACCGATAACGCAATATTCGAGGCATGACGGGCTTCGTATTCTGCCAGTTTTGCAGATTTCATCGCTTCTTCACGGTTATACCTGTCGGCTGTAATTATCTGGTTTGCTTTTTCACGGGCTGCCCTGGCTTTGTCGAGAGTGGAAAGGGCAAACTTGCCGGCGTCATCGGACATTGCTTTTTCAATGAGCCTGTCGGCCTGGCTGAGAATATCCACCCGGATAGCTTCCAATTCCGCGGCATCAAACAAAGTTTCCGATTTCTCCGCTTCTTTCAAAGCACTCTTCACATCACCGGATTCCACTTTTTTTGCAGCTTTGATAAATTGCTCTTCTGCCTTTGTGTACAGTTGGGGCACCAGTGAGGGCGCTTTTGCCTGCCTTGCCTTAATGCGGTACGGGAGATACTGCTGCAAAGAAAGCTTGGCAACCTCACAGGTTTTAATCGCATTTTCCACGTATTCCCGTGCCTCAGCAACTTTTTTATCAACTGTCTTCTGCTTCCGGTTGGATTGTACCGCTTTCTCCGCTTCGGAAAATTTCTTCTCTGCTTTTTCCCAAGTTTTAGGTGCAAATACCGGAGCCTCCAGTACCAATGCCGAGTCCCGCAATGTTGACAGATTGTCAAATCCACTTTTATCAACAGCAAATGCCGACATGGATAACAGCCCGGCAAGTATGACAAACAAAATTATTTTTTTCACGATTGATATCTCCTGTGCTATTGGTTGCTATTGGTATAACTTATATCGTCAGTTTGCAGGGAAGACTTTGCCATAACCGGCACGGTTTCGCTTAATACCTCTGGTTACTACCAGTAAAAAAACAGGAAAACTTTTCCTCTTCGGTACTCATAACATACGTAATGGTAACGCGAGCACCCGTTGTATGCTTGATAATTGTTATCGTTATATTGCTTTTTCAATGGTATTGGTTGTCAAGGATGAATACCAACAATGAACGATAAAAAAACAAGGGTGAAGTTAGACCATTTCACTCCACCCTTACTTGTGGATTTTAGCGGTACGGGGAATCGAACCCCGGTTTCATGGCTGAGAACCACGCGTCCTGACCCCTAGACGATACCGCCAAAACTCAATGCGCAATGCTAAAAAAGCAACGGGCTATATATAGGGATTTTACGCTTCTTGTCAAGAGAACGAAATATATTGTATCACAACAAGTTACAATACCATATAGGCGTAATATCAAGGGATTGAACCGATTAGTATTTACAAAAAAAAAGCAGTTTGTGTTATTTTTTTTATAATCTGAACAATTAAGCCCGGAGCTTATAACAGCCATAACGGCGCATCATAATGCCACAACGGCAGCACTCGTAACCCCTGAAAAAGTAACGCGTTGATATTCAAACGATTAAAAAACTGCCCACTTGAATAGAAATACACAAATAACATTTTCATCCAGACCACTTAAATGAAAAAGCAAAAAACACCGCCAAAAACGATTATATTAAAACTGGCCTGGATATAGTAAAATGAAGCAGCTGGTACAACGCTATCCAACTTTATTGCTCATTGAATTATTAAAAAAAATAGAGTATGGAAACCGAATGCAAAATAATTTTATCGGATGTCCATTTTCAATACCTGCCTGACGGTAAGCCATTTATTTATCATTCTTGCGTTTTGGTCCATGCGAACATGTTTTGTATATGCAGAAGTTTTCTGGTTCACATTGTCATTGATTACCTGCAAGACGGTGAAAGTTATAGATATTTACACGGGAATACATTGCTAATAGCTTGACATGAGAGGGGAAAAGTTGTTTTATCTTATGGTTCGAAAGAGAGTTAATAACCCCGTTAAGGAGTAGCCCGAACAACCGTGGAAAAGACAGATGTAACATACCCGGATTTATTTGAAAAGTGTTTTGCTTACACTGATCCTCAGAAAGTAATGGCATTGGGAATCTACCCGTATTTCCATCCCTTACAATCTGCCCCAGGTGATGAAGTGGTCATCGATGGTCACAAGTGTATTATGGTTGGTTCCAACAATTACCTCGGTTTGGTCAATCATCCCAAAGTAAAAGAAGCCGCCGCCAATGCAGCCTTGAAGTATGGTTCCGGTTGTACCGGGTCACGTTTTCTCAACGGAACACTCGATTTACATTTGGAGCTGGAAGAACGGCTGGCAAAGTTTATGCACCGGCCGGCAGCCCTTGTATTTTCAACCGGATTCCAGACCAACCTCGGAACAATATCAACCCTTATCGGAAAAAATGATGCTGTCATAATTGACCGGCAGGATCATGCCTGTATTGTTGACGGCGCCCGGTTATCCTATGGGAAAGTGTATAAGTTTGCTCATAATGACATGGATGATTTTGAGCGCGTGCTCAGCAACGTGCGTTCCAACAACTCCCGCGGGGGGATATTGATTGTTGTCGATGGAGTATTCTCGATGGAAGGCGATATCATCAACCTGCCACGATTGGTTGAGGTTGCCGAGCAATACAATGCCCGGGTGATGGTTGACGATGCCCATGCGATTGGTGTACTGGGAAAAACCGGGGCGGGAACCGCTGAGCATTTTGACCTGATTGACAAAGTTGATATTACCATGGGAACATTCTCCAAATCATTCGCTTCGCTCGGCGGCTTTATTGCTGCAGAAAAAGAAGTGATAAACTATATCAAGCATCGGGCACGGGCCCTGATTTTCTCCGCTTCCATTCCTCCCGCCAACGCTGCCTCTGTGATCGCTGCTCTTGATATTATCGAATCCGAACCGGAGCGCCGGGAACGGATGTGGAAAAACGCTCATCGCATGCAAAAAGAATTTCGCAGTCTTGGTTTTGATATCGGCAATACCGAAACCCCGATTGTTCCGATTGTTGTAGGCGAAGATTTGGATGCGTTTGCCTTCTGGAAAGAGCTGTTTGACAACGGCGTCTTTACCAACCCGGTTATCTCACCTGCGGTTCCGCCCGGGCAGGCGATGATACGTACTTCATATACTGCAACGCACACCGATGAGCAGCTTGACCGGGTAGTGGAAGTTGTGGCAAAAGTGGGTCGAAAGAAAGGTTTGATTTCATAACTGCATATGAAAAAAGTAGAAGTTATTCCGGTTGAGTCGACCTCGCAGCTCAAGCAGTTTATCGATTACCCGAATATTCTCTATAAAGATGACCCCAACTATGTAGCACCTCTCAGATCAGAACGACTTGAATTTTTCGATTTTGAAAAAAATCCCTTTTACCATACCGCGCGCGTAAAGCTTTTCCTCGCCATGGCTGGTTCTACGGTCACCGGTCGCATTGCCACCTGTATTAACTATGCTCATAATGAATATCATGCCGAACAGGTGGGGTTCTACGGGTTCTTTGACTGTCCCGATGACTACGAAATTGCTTCGACGTTGCTTAAAGTGGCAATGATTACCCTGAAAAAGGAAGGGATGGAGAAAATGCGGGGACCGATGAATTTCTCCACCAACCATGAATGCGGGATGCTCATCGAAGGATTTGACAGCCCTCCGACAGTTATGATGACTTACAACCAGCCATACCTTCCCCAACTGGTCGAAAAGTTTGGCTTGAAAAAGGCAATGGACCTGCTGGCATATAAAATCACTGCCGACAAACCTATCCCCGAACGGATTCAGAAGGTTGTGGAAAAAATGGCGAAGCGTACCCATGTCACCATGCGAAATCTCAACATGAAAGATTTCGACAACGAAGTGCGTAAGATTAATATGGTCTATAATCAGGCATGGGAACGCAACTGGGGTTTCGTGCCAATGTCGGAAGAGGAGTTTTTCTATACTGCCAAGAATTTACGACAAATAGTTGACCCCGAACTGGTATTTATTTGCGAGTATGAAGGTAAGCCGGTAGCATTTTGCCTCGCACTGCCTGATATCAACCAGGCATTACGATATCTAAAAGGCAAGCTGCTTCCGTTTGGTATTCTAAAGTTGCTCTGGCATACAAAAATACGAAACAAGATTACCGGGGCACGTATCATCACCATTGGTGTCATCCCCCAATTTCAAAAACGCGGCTTGGACATGATGATGTTTGCTGCCTGTTTTAATAAAGGGGTTGAACAGGGGTACAAATGGGGTGAATTGTCCTGGGTGTTAGAAACAAACGAGCTTATGTGCCGGGCAATTGAACAAATGGGTGCCACGCTGTATAAACGTTACCGTATTGTCGAAAAGCCGTTGTAATCCCGTTGACGGACACACCGTTACCAATTATTATGATTTAGCATGAGGAAAAGACTATCGACATATTTCTATTACTGTATATCCGCGGGCATACTCATGTTGCTTACTGCCGGTTGTATCAGTCGCTACCGGCTTGACCTGTATTTCGAAACCCGGCAAAAACAGGCAAAAGTGAAAATAGAGCAAACTAATTATGTCCCGGGGACAGTGCTTTTGGATCCATATGCGGAAAAGAAAATCATTTCCGGTGATGGCAGCACCGTTGTGTTGACGGTCGGATTCCGGGGTAAAGAGGTAACCGGTTTCAAAAATCTGGGTATCGGGTTTGATGAATATATCAAGTACCTCCTGTTTTTCCAGCTTCCGCCGGTTCCCGATACCGTTACTTTCACCCTGACCCCCCAAAACTCATTTGTGCAGTTGCTCGGACACTATGAATTACAACCGGAGCAGAAAATATTCCTGCCGACAACGGGAATGCTGAAAATTGACTCGCTAAGTTCCGGAAACCTATATTGCACTATTGATGGACAATACCAGAATACGGAAAAAAACCCGGTGCATATCTACGGTCGGTTCAAAGTAAAAACCACCCAGTAAACTTTTACTTCCGGGAACTTTTCAGCTAACATTATTTTTTCACCCAAAAAACAGACAATTCACCCTCCTTTTTTAGAAAAAGTTGAAAATACCGTAATAATTGGCTCGTTTTTTGTAACTATAATAAGTAGGGATAGCATTGAGAGTTAAAAGGGTGCTGTCTTAATAGAGTGGGCGATGTGCGTTACCGACCAGCCTGACAGGGAAAATATTAAATCCCTGTCAGGCTTCGGGTTATATAGGAGCACCTTTCTCCTTAGTATTAGTATCCAGATATTGATACAAGCAGATTTATTTGTTTGGTAATTAGTATAGCCGGGGTGCGTAAAGGTGCGAGGATAAACCGACAAATTTTCACGCAGCTAACCCATTGAGAGCAAAAAATATAATATGAAATGCGTAATGGTGCGTGAAAAAATGCGTAAAAATTACCGCACCTTAATATATATATGGTAGTCCACTATTATCACTCTTCAACATTACCTCGTTGATTTGTAACAACATAACATTTCACTAACAGGTAATAGAAACATGGCACAAGATTTGCGATATAATATACTGATTGTTCCCAACTTATTTTTTGTTGGGCTGTTTTTCTCCTCCCGGGCTCGGAAGGGACCTGTCATCTCTACTGGTGGCATGAAAGAGCGCGAGTCCGGGAGCAATACAATTACATTTCTTATAAATGTAATATATAAACGATAAAACAGGAGGTGGTAAAAAAAACATACGGAAAAAGGATAACAGAAGAAAAAGTGCATTTATAACATGGGCATGATTAGTAAAATAATCCTGCCCGCACATTTGTTACATAATTTTTTACAAACTTCATCAGCAATATATATCCTCTTTTTTTGGGCGGTTATGACGGACGAATCCGGTGAAGCATCCCACTTGGCTTACCGGATTTGTCATATACCCACTCCCAGCTCAATTGAACTGTAGATTAGAACCTGAATGGTTCTGATTGTTTTATCCTTACCACTACCGCAAAAATGGAAATCCGGTTTTGCTATCCAAATATTTCTGGACCCCTGCTTTCGCAGGGGTGGCAAGAGAAAAGAAAGAGGGAGTGGCAAGAAAAAAATGAGGGGCAAGAGAAAAAAAGGGGGGTCAAGAGAAAGAAAGGTGGGGACAAGAGAAATGGTGGGAGATAACGAGAGAAATGATGGGTGGTGATAAGAGAAATGACGGAGGGTGGCAAGAGAAAAGACAAAAGTGACAGAAGAACAGTTTCGTAGGTCGGGTTCCGAATCCGCTGTAAGAGGATAAGAAACCCGACATGATGATAATTTATACTGTTGATTGGCTCACCGCTTGCAGTGAAGGATTACACAATAGTCAACGTAGCGATTGTCTTACGAGTCAAGTGAGTTTTGGGTCCCGGAGTCAAGACCCTTGTGATTCTGACAAATGTCTTGTACCTGGCATATCAATAAAACTTGTTGATTTCTTGTTGGAGTCATGTAGTTTCCCTGTATCCAAAAAAATAAAATTTCTCTTATAACCCGAGGGAGATTGCTGTGGATTCTCAAGCTGTTCTGACTATTTCATTTATTATCTACACATTGTTCATCGTTATTGTCGGTTTGTATTCATCCCGTCTAAGTAAGAAAACGGAAGA
>JAJRZL010000195.1 GCA_024275255.1 Candidatus Zixiibacteriota bacterium
ACCCGACGGTACGGGCACGGGTCATCAAACGCAAGCTGTTGACGGTACTGATAAGCGCCGTCAGTAATATGAACAGTCCCAATGCCATTCCGAACCGTTGTATAATCGTGCGGGTCTGCTCTGTTTTCGTCAGCCAGTTCTTACTGTACACAACATTGGTAATTTGGGGCATTTGGGAAAATTGCTGCTCAAGGGCGGCAAGGTCCTCGGTGTTCAGGTATTCGGGTGTAAATCGCAGGATAAACGAACGGGGCAGGGGGTTGGTCTCGTCATAGCCAACCAGCAAGTCCGTCCCTAACATTTGACGGAGGATTTCACGGGCTTTGTCCTTGGAGATATATGAAACCCCGACAACACCTTCGGTTTGGGTAATACTGCTCTGCAAAATACTGATGCTGTCATCGGGGACATCTTCGGAAACAAAAACCTCCATACGCATTTCAGAAATGAGATCATTATACAGCTTGTCGGAAGTTGCAGCGGCAATCCAGAATAAATCAAACAGGAGGAAAAGCAGAATAAGCGAAAGTAACGAACTGAATGTCATCCCGATATGACGGTACAGGTTCCGTATAAACTCTTTTAATATATATGCTATCCGGGTCATACCAGCTCCCCGTTTTTTATCATGTAGTGTTCACTCGATGGCAGTTCCTGGGCTGGTTTCTCTGAGCTGAGGATAATCATTGACCTGCCGGACAGGGAAACTTTTACAAGGTATTCAAACACCCGCTTGGCGGTAACTTTGTCGAGCCCGGCAGAGGGTTCATCAATAATAACAAGCGGTTGATTGGCGATTGTTGCCCGGGCAAACTGGACAAGGGTGTTTTCCACCCGGGTCAACGAATGGGGGTAATCGGAGGCTCGGTTAATTAAGGAAAATTCAGTTAACATTTTCAACAGACGTTCCTGCCGGACACGTTTTCTTTCACCGGCAAGAACAAGTGGAAATGCGATATTTTCTGCCACGGTCAGCGATGGTATCAACCCAAAAATACCGCCGACACCTCCCGTTTTGCGACGTATTCGGTTTATTATTCGTTGCCTTGGTTTGAGCACTGTTTCAAACAACTCGACCGAACCGCTATCGGGAAATTGCTCCCCGATAAGGAGTTCTGCAAAAGTTGTTTTCCCCGATCCCGGTCCGCCGGTGATAACTGCGGTATGACCCGGTTTGAGCTGGAACTGGAGATTTTGAAAAATCACCTTTCCGTTTCGGGAGGTCATATATACATTGTGGAACTCAACAATAGTCGTTTTATCTTCTGTCATAATACCGTTCCTGCCGGTACATTCACTGGTTGACGATTTGTCATAGGTTTCGTAGTTTTACGTACTAAAAATTGTACAAAGATAAAATGCTCGAAACAATGTAAAACAATGATGAAAAAACAAATCGCTCAAATTATCATTGGCATTATTTGCCTTGTCTCTGTTGCCGGTGCGCAAAGCTGGCATGTAGTCAAATCCCCTGTCACTGATCTCATTACGGGAATATCATTTATCCACCCCGACACGGGATTTATCGTAACCGGTACCGGGTGGTTTGCCCGCACCTACGATGGTGCAAAAACCTGGAAAGCAACAGAGATTGCTTTTGGTGCCAGGTTTGAGGATGTTTCGTTTATAAATAGTTCGATTGGTTTGATTTGCGGATTGCAGGGAGCGCTCTACCGAACTACCGATGGCGGGGCGACATGGAAAAATGTTTCCCCTGAAGATTCACTGGTGATGTTTTACGATGTCGAATTGCTTGACCCGCAAACCGCATTGGTCATCGGGATGGACCGGAGCGATACAATTCCCTATGCCGGTATAGCGTACCGTTCGACCGATGGGGGGAAAACATGGAAAAAGCAAAAACGTCTGGGACTGGGCTATAGCGAAATCTTTTACAAGCCGGGCGGTGATGTTTTTTTCATATCGTTTGGACAAATACACCGTTCCCACGATAAGGGGAAAACCTGGCAAACATTCAAAACCACCACTAACAGCCGGGCACGTTCGCTTTCATTGTACGGAAAGCGGGGACTGATGGCGGGACCGGCGGGGATGTGTGCTGTTTCATCAGACAGTGGAAAAACATGGGAAAATGTCGAGCAGGATAAAGAAATCAATTTTATCGCGGCTGAGTTAATCGATGAACAAACCGGTTACATAGGCGGGTTGAATGCCAAAATGTTTGTCACTGCTGATGGTGGAAAGACCTGGCAGCAGGAACTGCTCGCTCGTACGTTCAGTGTGCTGGATATGTGTACTATCGGTAATCGGTTGTATGCTGTCGGTTCTGGTGGAGGAATTATTTATAAAGAAGTGAAATAATAACCTTTTAGTTGGCTGCTGACTCATAATTTTCCCAGGATACCCTTCAAATATGCCAACTGCTCGATTTCTTTGATAGCAGACAAATCAATCATTACCTGGGCGCGGCCTATTAATGAAAACTCCATAGGGCAGGTTGTTGCTTTTCGGAGAGATTCCACCATCTCACGGGTCAACTGTTGGCCATCCGCCATGAAAAGATTTACCCTGCCCCGTTTTATTTTTACTTTTTCAAATTGTTGGATAGCTGCAAGTATCTTGACCGAGGTGGCATCAAAGAGGTTCGTTGCCGACAGTGGCATTCGTCCAAACCGGTCGATAACTTCATCACGTATTTTTTCTACATCATCAACTGTTCGGCAATCAGCCAGACGCCGATAGATATCAACCTTCTGTTGCCTATCCGTTACATACGTATCGCTTAGGTGGATTTCAATATCCATTTCCAGCCTGGTTTCCGGAAGGCGGGTAATGGCTTCGCCTTTGAGTTCGGCAATAGCTTCCTCAAGAAGGCGGTTATACATCTCGAACCCGATTTCTTCAATGAATCCTGACTGCTTTGCTCCTAAAAGCGTTCCTGCTCCTCTGATTTCAAGGTCCCGCATCGCAAGGGCGAAACCGCTGCCGAGATCGGAATGTGCTTCCAGTGCCCGCAGCCGTTTTATCGCATCCGGTTTCAGGCTTTTTATCGGTGGGCTGAGAAGATACGCATACGCCCGGGTGGCACTGCGTCCTACTCTTCCTCGTATCTGGTATAACTGAGCCAGTCCGAACCGGTCCGCCCGATTGATGATAATAGTATTTGCCGAGGGGATATCCAACCCGGATTCTATGATAGAAGTACACAGCAACACATTATACCGTTTAGCGAGAAATGCAAGCATGATCCCTTCCAACGATTTCTCGTGCATCTGTCCATGAGCAATAGCGATTTCCGCCTGTGGCACTATCTTTTTCAGGTAATGGTACATGGAATCAATAGTCTGGACACGGTTATGAACAAAGAACACCTGTCCGCCCCGGTCTATTTCCCGGAGAATAGCAGTTGCGATAATTGCCGGGTCAAATTCCACTATTTCGGTAATAATCGGTAATCGGTCCTTCGGTGAAGTTGTTATCAGGCTCATATCGCGAACATTGATAAGTGACATTTGTAATGTGCGGGGGATAGGGGTAGCCGACATTGCCAAGGTATCGACGGTTGCTTTTAGTTTACGCAGTTTTTCTTTATGAGTGACACCAAAGCGATGTTCTTCATCTATGATAAGCAACCCCAGGTCATGAAATACGACATCTCTGGAGAGCAAACGATGTGTACCGATAACAAGGTCAACCTTGCCGGTCGCCAAATCATCTATGGTTGCCAGTTGTTCTTTTCGTGAGCGAAAACGGGAAAGCATCTCAATGCGAAAAGGGAACTCTGCCAGTCGTTCGGTAAATGTCTGGTAATGTTGTTGTGCCAGAATCGTTGTCGGAACCAATACCGCTACCTGTTTGCCGTTTTCAATTGCCTTAAATGCTGCCCGGATAGCCACTTCTGTTTTGCCATACCCGACATCGCCACAAATCAGGCGGTCCATGGGACGGTCACTGCACATGTCGTTTTTCACATCGGCTATTGCCTTGAGCTGGTCGTTGGTTTCTTCGTATTGAAACGATGCTTCCAACTGTTTCAGCCAAACCGTATCCTCACCAAAAGCATATCCGCTTCTGCTTTTCCGTTCCGCATAAAGCCGGATAAGGTCGGCAGCCATATTGGCGACTGCCTTTTTGGTTTTTTTCTTGAGCTTTTCCCAGCCGGGTCCGCCAAGATGAGTAAGAGTTGGGGCGGAATCTTTACCGGAATAGCGGGAGACACGGTTGAATTCATGAATCGGTACATAGAGGCGGTCTTTTTCGGCATATTCCAAAAGCAGGCAATCACGGTTGCGCCCATCGACATTGATTGTTTCCAACCCGAGATATTTTGCAATACCGTAATCGGTATGGACAACATATTCACCACGTGTCAGGCTGGAATAGTCGGATATCGCTACTCCTTCTTTGAACCGTTTTCGACGGATGCGTCGATGATACCTGCCGAATATCTCGTGGTCGGTCAGGATAGCGAACCGTCCTCGTTGACAGACGAACCCGCCTTTCAGATCCGCAACTTCGATAATCGGTTTATTTTCTTCTCCGACTCGTTCGGCAATCAGCTCACTCAACCGGTTTGCCTGCCCTTCGGTATCGGTTGCGATAATATATTTCAGTCCGAGTGTGTTCCACTCGTTAGTGGTTTCAATCAGCAAGTCGAGCCGTGAGCTGAATGACGGGTGCGGAAGACAGGCGAAATCAATTATTCCTTTTCGTCCACCTCGAAATGGTACATTGTCGATGACCGGGAAATGATGTATCGTAGCAAACAATGTTTCCGGCGGGGTATAGTATTGCGTCACGGGAGGGAGTGTTGACATTTTTTCCTGTAACTGTTGGTATAATCGTTCTCCCTCGTGTATGGTAGATTCCGCTTCCGCTCGTAAATTCCCTTCACCATCGAGAATGACAACGGTCTCCGGTTTGATATAGTCAGTCAGGGTTCCCTGGGGTACTCCAAACATCGACGCCAACCATTCCAATCCGGGGAGTTCGGGGTCATTGAGGTAGCGTCCGCGTATGTAATCGGCATCAGATTCCGGCAAAGAAGTAAGGTATTGTTCAAGACTTTCATGCGTGATAGGGATTTCCCGCTTGGGGAGAAGCGAGACATGGTCAATCTGTTGTATTGTTCGCTGTGTTCCGACGTCAAACAAGCGGATAGTATCGACCTCATCGCCGAACAACTCCACCCGAACCGGTGCGCCGGCAGCGGGAGAGAAAAAATCAATCAATCCGCCCCGCACAGCAAAATCGCCGACTTCTTCAACAATCGGTACTCTCCGAAAACCGAGCTTTACCAAACGTGTTGTCAGGTCTTCAAAATCAATCTCTTCTCCTGTTTTGATATGTATTCTGCTTGTAATGAGAAGGTCTCTGTCGATAGTCGGTTCCATCAGGGCACGCATGGGACAAATAACCACAGCCAGCGACTGGTCAAGTAATCCCGCGAGGGTGGAAATACGTCGCCCCATAATTTCGCCCTGGGGAGCTTTGAAATCATAGGGGAGAATCTGGCGGGCAGGAAAATGTCCGACAACTTCCTGTCCCATGAGAAAAGCGAGGTCATCATATAAATCTGCCGCTTCATCGGAGCGTTGTGTAACAACAAGGACAGTGTTCCCCGCCTGTTTGACCATTGCCTGAATCATAAAAGCTAAACTCGAACCAGCAAGACCGGTGATAGTAATAGGTTGTGATTTTGCTTCCGGTAATCGTTGACAGAGACTCGTAAGAGTATCGTATTTCTGCCATTGTGAAACTATTTGTTCTAAATATGTACGGGGTTGTATCTCTGTGCCAATAGTCATTGATGTCCTGTCCTTAAAAAACTAAACACAAAAACCCCCTTCCCAGTGGAGCCGGGGTGGGGTATGTTCTTTTTCCTGTTTTAATATACGCTAAAAAAACAGCATCTGCTATAATTTATTCAAATGCCGCCGCCACCAAATCGGACCCGACTTCTATCTGGTCGTACTGGTGAGCACGGGCATTATATAGCACCACAATGGTAATCCGACGGTTGCGGGCGTCATACGGATCATCTTCAATCATGGGGAACTGGTCGGCAAACCCGCGAACCTCACGTATCTGTCCCTTTCGTAAGCCCGAAACTTCCATCAACTGACGCGCTGCATTTGCCCTGTCGGTGGAAAGCTCCCAGTTTGTATAGTCCTTGTTTCCGGCAAAGGAGGCATCGGTATGACCTTCAATCACCAGCTTGTTTTGCAGCTTTCCCAGCTCTTTTGCAATAACCATGAGAATCACGGCGCTTTTGCGGAGTAACTTCGCAGAACCCGGCTCAAAGAAGGCAGGGGAGTTTTCAGATTCATTGAGAATAATCCGCAATCCCTCCGAGGTGAGTTGCATTTTTATATTTTTATGTAACCGCTGAAATGCTTCCTGTTTTTCTAACTTGTCAATAATACTCAGTGCCGCTTTTTGCATTTGTTTTTTCTCTTTATCAGTTGGTCCCCCGCTGTTTTTATCGGGAGCTGCTTTTTTGGAACCGGGTGAACTGTCTCTGGTGGGGATTATCCCCCGCGAACCTCTCAATACGCCCGTGGAACCTTTTATCTGGTATTTCCCGGGATCACGAAACCATCCACCCACGGCTTCGCGTACTTCCGGTTTTTGTCCTACCAGCCACATAACAAGAAAAAACGCCATCATGGCTGTCATGAAATCAGCAAACGCCACTTTCCAGGCACCGCCATGATGCCCGCCATGACCGCCTTTTTTCCTCTTGATTATTATCGGTTGCGGTGATTCGTCAGCCATCAGGAACTACCTTTTCTTGGCTTCGTTACAGGCATTTTCCAGCTCCGTAAAACCTGGGCGGACTTCTGCAAAAAGAGTTCGCCGAGCAAATTCGACAGCGATAACCCCCGCAACACCTTTATGAAAAGCAAGCAGCGCATGTTTCATGCAGGTTAAGTACTGTTTGGAGTCGTTCAAGCGGTGTTTCAGGCTTGCCGACAATGGTCCTACAAATCCGTATGAACCTAAAATACCCAAAAATGTACCTACCAGCGCAGCACCGACTTTATGTCCTATCTCTTCCGGGGGACCATCAATTGCTCCCATGGTGATAACGATTCCTAATACAGCAGCTACAATACCCAAACCGGGAAGGGAATCGGCAACAGAGTTCAAGGCATCGGAAGGACGGGTTTCTTCTTCATGAATAATTTCAATATCATTTTCCATTAAATCTTCTAAATCATGCGGTTGAACGGCACCTGATATAATAACACGCATGGTGTCAGAGAAAAAAGCAACAGCATGGTGATCTTTTAAGAACTTGGGATACCGCTTGAAAATCTCACTTTCTTCGGGCCGTTCGATATGGCTTTCCAAACCGATTAAACCATCTTTTCGCGCAACATTAAAAATCTCAAACATCATAACCAGAAGATCAAGATAATCCTGTTTTTTGAGTCCGCCACCGAGAACCCCTTTTAATTGTGAAATGATTCCTTTAACGACCGTTATTGGAGTAGCTATCAACATGGCTCCAAAAGCGGAGCCGCCAATTATGAGAACTTCAAGTGGTTGGTTTAAGGCTAATAGATGTCCCCCTTCAAGGGTGTATCCGGTTAGAACTGAGCCGATAACAACTATAGCACCAATAAAAATGAACATATACTACCACCTGTAATTCATGCTAAACATGTTTATCAGTAAAGATTCTTTCTTTTATTTATTTCGACAGATAAGCAAAATATTTGAATATATAAGCTGTCAGTTGCGACAAATTATCTGATAATAAAGAGAGCTATACTCGTATCATTTCACTTTTGAACAGGGCGAAACACCCAGGATTCGTTACGTGGGTTGTGACGAGGATTGAGTCCATGCAGGATTCTATCTAAAAATGTTGGTGGCACATGAAGCCATAACTGGAGGGGACCGGTCCGTGATACAAGCGAATCAATGTACGTCGCCGTATCATCCGAATTGGCAGGATAACAGATATAAAATTCTGTTATAGAATAGTAGTCTGTTGTATCCAACGCTGCCAGGTCTTCCCAACGTTCGACATAGCTTCTGCCGATTTCATCAAAACCACCATACGCCATAGGAAAAATACGCCCCTGTTCGGGAGTGACAAACATCACTTGCGATGGCTGCTTTATGTTTGCTATTCGTACCAGCGGTTCCACTGTACCTTTATGACCGTATGTTCCCGTTGCAATTGGTAACAATATCAAGTTGACAGCTACCGTATATCCCGCCAGCGCAGTGAATAGTCGTCTGTGTCGATACAGGTAGCCTTTGTTGGTAATCTGCCAATGAATGACAAGAATTCCTATCACCAAAAGAGCCGGTATAATAGGATAGATGTATCGTTCCTGGCGACTGGCGATGAGAGTATGGATGACGATAAAAGACAAGCTACTGAATACCAGGACCTTGTGTTGCGACCAAAATGATTTGCACCCTGCCAGAACAAAGAGAATTAACGACAACGGGGGGATAAAAAAGGTGAATATGACTGCCGGGTAAATAAAGATATTTGTCGCGTATGGTGGTGATTCGGTGAGTCCCTGGCGAAGATGGTTAAAACTGCTGGCAAGAAAAGACCCAAGGAGCAGGTAATCAACGACTCCTGCGGTCAAAACCATTAACGCCACACCGATAGTGTACCATATTCCTTTGCGGATTTGTCCGCTTTGCCACCATAGCAGTACGGGTACGATAAATATAGCTGTAACCAACTGGAAGCGAATCATCCACCCCAGCCCTGCTACTATTCCTGCCCACACGAGCAGAGAATTTTTCTGGTGTTGTTGTTCTTTGTATATCAGGTATAACGACAGAATCCAAAAGTGCCCCCCCACAACTTCGATAAGGGTACGCACTCCCAACATGGGCAAGGCAAAATGAATGGCTGCCGCCAATCCTCCTATGAGAGCCCAATCTTTGGATTTTGTCGCCAGCTTTATGATACCGTACGCAGCATACACAGACAAGAGTGATAACAGGGCATGGGCACCCCGGATGCCGTACATGATAGTATCCAGGGAAGTAACACCAAAAAACTTGTACACCTTCATAATGCCATACAGGAACAGGGTATAAAGCGGGAATCGGGCAATATCCGATGAAGGAGTGGTGCGCCAGGTTAAATGCCCGTCGGTGTTCAAGGCTCCATGTCGAAGCCAACCATATACGATATTTATTGTTTCAAAGTGATCATCGGAATATAAGTACCCTTTGGAAAAGAGCACTGCCAACAGACGGAAAAACAATGCCGACAACAACACCGTAGCAAGCGGATGTGCTCGGATGAAAGATATTATCTTTGCATAGTAAGAAGGCTGTATCGTTGTTTGAGAGGTACTGCTGCCGACATTATTGGAATACACAAAATCTTTCATACAAAGGATTCTGAAATAAAAAAATCCTTAACCGGTACAGGTATTACGCAACTTCAGATTCGTTACCCTGCTAAATTTCTTCTACCAGTTCTACAAGACGCTTATATGGAATTGCCAGGATACTTTCAGCCTGAAAAGCGCCATTATCCATGCTTATCATGGATACCTTGGCAGCCACTTCCTCGTCGGGAGCTTCGTAAATATCCACGAAATCATACCTGCCGAACAGGGCATAATGACCGAGAAATTTCACTTCCGGGCATTTTTCTTTTACTCTGTCCAGCCATGCGCGACCGAGTTTGGCGCGGTCTTTCATTCGTCCGCCTACTTCCGGTCCCAGTTTGGTAAACAGGAAAAACGTTTTCATGCTCCATCTCCTTTATTACAGTACGGTAACTATACTAATAATATAATTTATGTAACCGGTCAGAACACTATAAAAAGTTACTTCTTTTCTTGAAATCAATGCGAGAAAAGGGAATTAACATTGTTTATAAGAACTTTCTGTTATAGGTAGTGCATGTAAAGAGCGTGGCTGTTCGCAAGGTGTTCTATGATGAAAATCGGTATCAATATTTTTTAGTTTTATATTGATTTGTAGTTATTTGGTCTCATGCATGTTTCACTGGTCTTCTCCTGGCAGGAAAGATGAAACGCTGGGTATGATATGAAGGACAAAGGATGCCGGCAGATAGTGTTTCGCTTATTTATGTTGGTAATGAGGAAACACTTATCACAGGGGTTGATTCTTTGGTTAAAAAGAACCCTTTTTTTATTCATGAAAACCCCATTGAGGTTATTCCCGGTTTGCACAATGTAAATGTAGCGTACTATAAATATGTTGGTATGGTGTGGAAAGTATCTGCTGGACCAATCACAATTTCATTTTATACGCAAGCTGGTCACAAGTATTACATATATACGAAGGGGGCTGTAAGTCGGTGGGGACTATGGCCTTCGATGCAGCCGGCAGTATGAGAGTGGATATGGAAAGGTAAAGAATGTTCCGGTATATGTATTCTGACGAGCCGCATTTTTTTCACATAAATGTTCTTTTTTTTCCGTTTTCAGGTGTATATTATATACAGTGGTAATTGATTACAGCAAAAAAGAGATAGAAAAAACAATTCTGGTCGGACTTGCCACCGACTCTCGAAGGAAAAAAGAAACGATAGACTCCCTTGATGAACTTGCTGCACTGGCGATCTCTGCCGGCGTGGAGGTTGTAAGTCGTCGGGTACAGGTGCGTCCCAAACCCAGCCCGGCATATTATGTCGGCAAGGGGTTGGTTGCCGAGTTAAAAGAACAACTGGCGGACGGTGGGGGGAATTGTGTTATTTTCGATGACCCTCTTACCCCTGCACAACAACGGAATCTTGAGCAAGCCCTCGATGCCAAGGTTATCGACCGCTCTATCTTGATACTCGATATCTTTGCTTCCCGGGCGCGAACCGCCGCTGCCCGCCTTCAGGTGGAACTGGCGCAGCTTGAGTACACACTCCCGCGTCTTACCGGTGCCTGGGTTCATTTTTCCCGGCAATATGGTGGTATTGGAGCCAAGGGTCCCGGGGAAACACAGCTTGAAATAGACCGCCGACAGGTTCGTAAGAAAATAGCTCATCTGAAAGCCCGCTTAAAAAAGCTCGATACCCAGCGAAGTATCCAGCGGAAGAAACGCCAGGCACTGTATAAAGTAGCCCTGGTGGGATACACCAATGCCGGGAAATCGACCCTGTTTAATTACCTGACCAAAGCCAGGGTGGAAACGGCTGATATGCTCTTTACCACTCTTGATTCCACATCGCGGGTGATGTCGTCTGGGTATCCCTGCCGGATTATCTTTTCTGACACGGTCGGGTTTATCAAGAAGCTTCCCCATCAACTGGTGGCTTCTTTCAAATCCACCCTGGAGGAAGTAACCCATGCCGATTTGTTGTTTCATGTCGTGGACTGTACCGATCCCAATGTTGAAGAACAGATTGTTCAGACCCGTTCTGTCCTTGTGGAAATAGGAGCGGCAGATATTCCCACCCTGTTAATTTACAACAAGATAGACCAGGCGCCCGCCTTCTGTCCCAACAACGGCTACAGCGAACCGGTATATTTTATCTCAGCCTTGCAGGCAAAAGGCATTGCTGCTTTGCAGGCAGAGATTATCGCTCGTTCGGAACAACATTTTATAAAAATCTAATTTTCCTCGCCTAAGGTTTTTGCCGTTTTGCCGATAACATATGTAAAGCTGGAGGAATATGTCTAAACCTATTCTCATAGTTGATGATAATCCGAATATGTCCTCGCTGCTTTCGGATATGCTCGATGTGTTTGATTATAAATCGGTACGGGCGGCTGATGGACAGCAGGCGTTGGAGGCTCTGGAGAAGCAGCCGTTTTCACTGGTGATTACGGATCTTCGGATGCCCAACATGACCGGTCTGGAGCTTATTGAGAAGATAAAAGAAAAACACCCGAAAATTCCCGTCGTGTTGATATCCGGGTATTCTGTCAACGAGATTGAAAATGGAAACGGAACCGCCAAACCGGACGGATTCTTGGCAAAGCCGTTTATGATGTCCGATATCGAAAAGCTCCTGAATTCTCTGTTATAAATACTAATAAAAAATAAAAATAGTGGGTTGAAGAAAACCCCGCTTTTTTATAGAGTGAGTCTGCGTTCTCTCCTACCCGGCATCTTTTATCTTTTGCAATGCTTCCAATACTTCGTCGAGTTGCTCGCGTTTGAAAGTCACTCCTTTTTTTGTCGGTCGCCACTCATCTTCGTCGGCAAGAAAATAGATGCGAAGAGATACTAACTGGTGTCCTTTATATTCCGAATCCTCTATGATTATTTTTTCTGTCGGTGATTTTTCAAGTTCATACCGCATTGTCTTGTCCTTTATTTATCGTATAGTCCTTAAAGTCGGATTCTGCAGTCCGGTTTTAACCGGATAGGAACCCCGACCTCTCAACTTACCGTTTGTACCCGATGTTCCGAAGAAACTCGGTTCGTTCTTTTTTGTTTTCGTCGGTTTCTATTCCTAACGGGGTTTGTCCGTCAACAACGCCGATAACCCCTCGTCCGAGTTCCGTTTCCGCCACTAATACTTCCAGCGGGTTTGCCGTGGCGCAAAAGATACGGCAGACTTCGCTGACACGTTTTACCCGGTTGAGAACATTTACCGGGAAGCTGTCTTTCAGGAATATAAAAAACGTATGTCCGCATCCAACATCAAACGCCGCTTTACTTGCCAGGTCGATAAGCTCCTTGTTGTTGCCATCGGTGCGTATCAACCGCTGCTGGGATGCCTCGCAGAAGGCAATTCCGAACTTGATTGTCGGTGAGGATTCCACCAGCGTTTCGTAGAGATCCTCCACGGTCTTAATAAAGTGGCTCATGCCAAAAATGATATTTCCCTCCGGCGGAATCTCAACTTTTACCACTTTTGTCTTAAATGCGCTACTTTCCATTTTGCCCTTCCTTAAATAAGCTGTCCGGCACATTGACATTTACCTGTGGGTTGCGATAGTATTCCACCCCGGCAAATTTCACTCCGAACAAAAATGCCGCCCGTCCTTTCCCGCGAATATCAAACTGTTTCGGGAACCAATATCCATCCGGTGTTTTGCTGTAGGCAATTGACATTTTCAACTGGTTGAGCTTGAACATCGCTTTTTTCACCAGCTTTGCCGGAGAA
>JAJRZL010000196.1 GCA_024275255.1 Candidatus Zixiibacteriota bacterium
AAACCGGAGCCAGTTTTTCTATTACTGCCAGAACCTATTTAACGAAATTCAAACGGAATGGAGTAACCAGACTCCAGGATTCAGCGATAGTGACCTATTTTATCAGCTTTGATAATGTTGACTCGCAAAAAGTAATTGTTTCGACCTCCGATGAGGTGACTGGTATTGACTTCTCTTATCCTGACATATTTCTGAAAGACTACCGGTTCAGTTTCTTTCCCAATGATACCGGCGGAACCCTGCTTTCTATCGCATTTGATAGTGACACCACACTTGGATTAAGCCCGGTCGGTATTGCTGTCATCAATAGAAATACATTTTTCCTGAAACGGTTGTACCTGTTTTATCCCGATGTGAAACGATACAAGGAATACTCACGGTTTATCAGTTTCACAGAATACGAGCGCTTGATTATCCCGGATACCATTCAGGAAACCTTTGCCAAGTCAGGTATCTTTTCTGTAGATTATTACCAGCGTGAAACCATTATTGATAGTGTGCAGGTGTACCGGTAGGTATGACTGAGAGCATACATGTCAATTATTGTCCCAAAAGGACTTGCGGCTAAACAAGGGACAGTTTACTTTCAGATATTATGAAAACAATCAGCGATAAGCTAAAAGAACAAATACTGGCTCAAAAAGATAGAATCCCTGCCCATGTGGCTATTATTATGGATGGTAATGGGCGATGGGCGGCAAAACGAAACAAACCTCGCACCTATGGACACGAAGCCGGAGTAAAAGCGGTACGGAAAGTTGTCAAAGCTGCCGGTGAACTGGGCATTAAATATCTGACATTATATACTTTTTCATCAGAAAACTGGAAACGCCCTCGTTCGGAAGTTGCCGCATTGATGTCGTTGCTGTCCCGCACTACCCGTAAAGAACTCGATGAGCTGATTAAAAACGATGTAAAACTGATTACTATCGGAAGGATAAACGCTCTCTCTGCCAGCCGTAGAAGGGTGCTTGCCAATGCCTGTGAAAAAACACAGGATAACAAAGGCTTGGTGTTGATTCTTGCGCTCAACTATGGCGGAAGGACCGAGATACTCGATGCCGTAAAGGCCATTGCCAATGCTGCCCGTGCCGGGGTGTTGGAACCGCATGATATTGATGAAGCTTTGTTCTCCAATTTCCTCTACACAGCAGGTATTCCTGATCCCGATTTGTTGATTCGTACTTCCGGGGAGATGCGTATTTCAAATTTTCTCCTCTGGCAGACAAGTTATACGGAGATGTATGTTATTGATACCCTTTGGCCCGATTTTGGACACAAAGAGCTGTTTCAGGCGGTACTTGATTATCAGCATCGGGAACGACGTTTCGGAAGGGTCGGCAAAAAACAAAAGCGATGAGCACCAATCTTATAACCAGAGTAACAGTAGCTGCGATTGCTATACCGATTATTCTTTGGATTTCCTACGAAGGGGGAGGATGGTTGTTTGGCATGTTACTGGTGTTCCTGGCACTTGCCTCCTGGGAGTTTCTTACTAACGAAGGGTATGCTATCGGTTCGATTACATTCTGGTTGCCACTCGGTTTTGTCCTATTCCTTTATACAATGTTGACAGGGATGTTTCATACCTTTTGTAACTCCCTGACTGGCAGCGAAGGACACTCACCTGCCGGTGTTGTGCTTTTTTTTATTTTGGTTTTTTACCTGTTATCGGCAATGTTGTTTGCAATCGGCAGGGAATCACCATCGAAATTATTTGAGCGTCATAGTCGTTTGATATGGGGGATACTGTACCTGGGATTAACCTACCCGGTGGTTTATCTTGTCGGTAGTGGCATAAAAGGCTTCAGCGGGGGAGATTCATTGTTGTTTTTATTCGGGTTGCTTTGGGTTGGAGATACCTGTGCGATGGGGTTCGGGTCATGGCTGGGAAAACACAAGTTAGCCCCATCTGTATCGCCGAATAAAACAGTTGAAGGGTTAATTGGTGGCATTGGCGGGGCTTTGGTAATAGGGGTGGTCATGTATTTCTGGAAATTCACTGCATTGGGGTTTGGACACACAATTGCGCTGGCTGCCGGTTGTTCCATTTTCGGACAACTGGGCGATTTGGTTGAATCAATGTGGAAACGGTCATTGGGAATTAAAGATTCCTCAGCGCTTATTCCCGGTCATGGCGGAGTGCTTGACAGGTTCGATTCCTTGCTGTTTGCCGCACCGTTTATGTATGCCTATTTTTATCTTATTGCATGAGATTGATTAACTATTTTTTTGCTGCCAGGCCATTGTTGCATTTACCTGTTTGGTCGGTATATCTTGTTTCATTAAAATACCATTACCAGCTTTCAGGCGGAAGTGTTACGTTAGAAAATATCGTTATTCCTCTGTCGGTCAGTATGTTAGCTGCTGGAGCATATTATCTCAATCAGGTATATGATATACGCTCGGATATGTTGAATAAGAAACTGGGATTCATCAAAAAGGACTTGGTCTCGGTGAAGGGGCTGGTAGGCGGTTTTCTGGTATTGTCAATACTTGCCTTGCTGGTGGCATCGTTTATGTCGTTTTTTATTCTGTTTATCTTTTCACAACTTTTTGTATTGGGGTATCTCTATTCTGCCCCGCCATTTCGTTTGAAAGACAGACCAGTTGCCGGTTTTTTTGCCAATGCGTATGCCTATGGTTTTCTTGTCCCGCTCGCTGTTATGCCGGAATTAACCATACATAATGCCGGGTTATTGGGATGGGATAATCCGGTGTACTTTTTCCTGGCGGTGGGGGCGGTATATTTGCTGACCACTATTCCCGATAAAGAAGGTGACTATCTTACCGGGAAACGAACTCTCGCGGTGTTGGTATCAACGACACTGGTAAAATTTCTTGCTATGGGAATGCTGTTGTTAGCAGCGTTTGTCGCGTACCGGTCACATTATGAAATCCTGTTGTGGATAGCAATGATTTCGGTTATCCCGATTTTTTTATCAGTTATGTACCCGGAAAAATCGCTCGAACTATTTACTGCCAAATTACCGATTCTGCTGCTTACCCTGCTGGCAGGCTGGTATTACCCGTACTATGTTGTATTTGTTGTTGTTCTTATATTGTTAAACCGGCTATATTATAAAAAGAAATTTGGCTTATCATATCCAGAGTTAGCGTGATGCGTTTGTTGTTTATATGTGTGAGTTTTGGTGTGCTGGCGATGTCCGGTTGTTCGTCATACCCGCGGTATCG
>JAJRZL010000197.1 GCA_024275255.1 Candidatus Zixiibacteriota bacterium
GGGCGGTTCAGGAACTTTTATCCCACAGGGAAGAACCGGCTACTTCGTTGCAATCATAACTGTATTTTTCGAATCACTGCAAAAAGCAACAGCATAACTCCAAAGGTACATACGATAGTAGCGCCAGTGGGGGTGTCCAGCGAAAATGAGAGTACCATTCCAATTGCCGACCCCACCAGCCCAAATACCCAGCCATAGATTAAACGCCTGCTGATACTATCAGTTATCAACGCTGCAAACACCGACGGTACTACAAGAAAGATAAATACCAGCAAAATACCGCAAATTTTCACCGATGAAGTAACTACAACAGCAAATGTCCCGTAAAATAAAAAATCCCACAAACGTGCTTTCAAGGGTGGAGTACCGTTCTTAAAAGTAAGGGCAAGAAATTGAGAGCGGGATATCCAATGGAACAACCCCACCACCGAATAAACCCCTGCCGTTTTCAAAACAATAGCAGGGGTTACGGTGAGCAAACTTCCCACCAGCAAATACCGAATATGTTCCGCACCTTCCGGAGAATGGCTCACTGCCAGAATCGCCGCTGCCGAGCTGACAGCATACACAATTCCAATTATCGCTTCCTGGGGAATTTTCCCTTCAATACCGCGGGTGTAGGTAAATACCGTTGCTCCCGCCAGTGCAAAGAGAAGAGAATACAGATACGCTGCAAAGTCATTGGGAGTATGGCCGATTAAAAAAGCAACCGTCATCCCCAGTGCAGCTACCTGAGCCAGAGATAAATCGACAAAGATAATCCCGCGCTTGATAATGTGCAGCCCAAAATACACATGTATCCCCACCAAGACTACAGCAGCAAAAAAGGGCCACATGAGAAAGGAAATATAGTCACTCATTGGTAAGCCTCAATTAGTTCATCAAGGTTCTTCTCAAGCCATTCAAGATAGGTCTCATGTTTATTGTGTCCCCCGACAGAGGGATAAAGCGTAACAACATGAGCTCCTGTTTCAGAGGCAATCTTTTCGGGGACTCGTTTGTCAAAGTATGGCTCAACTGCTATCACTTTTATATGTCTGCGCTTAATAAGGTCAACCAGATCTTTGACATGGGAAGGTGACGGAGCAACTCCCGGGTATGGCTCAATGAAATCCACAGCGATTAAGCCGGTGTATTCGTCAAAATAGGGCCAGGAATCGTGGTAGTAGATAATATCTTTCCCTTTTAGTTTTGCCACTTTTTCCTCAAGACGTTTCAGCCCCTTTTCGAAATCAGCCAGATACCGTTGTTGATTTGCCTGATATATATCCGCATGTTCCGGGTCGGCATTTGCCACCCCCTCAACTATAGCATCAGTGATAGCTTTGACATTTTGCGGACCAATCCAGTAGTGGGGATTGCCGAACCGATGCAAATCACCATAGCGGGCATCGGCTTTGAATGTAGGAACTTCCAGGGGTTTTATATAACGGGAACAATCGACAATCTCAAGGTGGTTATTACGTGAACCGTCGATAATACGGTCCATCCACATATCAAGTTCCAGCCCAACTTTCAAAACCACATCAGCACGAGCAACTTTCATCATGTAGCTGGGACGGACCTCAATGTAGTGAACATCAGACTTCGGGGGAGCAATCGCAGTCACATCGACCAAATCACCGCCAATTTGCCGGGTGAAA
>JAJRZL010000198.1 GCA_024275255.1 Candidatus Zixiibacteriota bacterium
CGGGGGAGGGAAAATGTTATCGTATGTGCCGGAATCCAGAACCAGATGAGAGTCCACCATGCTGTTGTTAACCCTTCAAACTGCCACTGACGGAGAATCAGGTTGTCTTCCAGACGATGAAACAGCATCATTTGAGGTCCGAAAAAGATATTGGTCAGTACGGAAACAGCAAATGCCCAGCCAATACCCGAGTCAAAGAATTGGGGAAGCAGGTTATGAAACAGAAGGGCTTTCGTGAAGCCTTTCATACCGGTAAATCCATACTTGATAATAATTCCCAACAGTGCCCAGGCTGCTATTTTCCCAAAAAGCTGCAAAGGCGTACATGGGAGTGTGAATCGTTTGCGTTGAAGGCTGAAAGAGATAATCTCTCCGAGGGTACCTAAGACAGCAAACTGTATTGCCGCGGAGCATAGGGGATACTGCAAGACAAACTGTGTATAGGTTTCCATGTTCCATGTTATGATACTCTCGGGTTGATTTCAAGCAGGAAATGGATAGAGCTGGATACTGTTTTTCTACAGGTTGAATGGAAATAATGGAATGGCTGGGATTGATAGCAATGATTATCAGCAGCACATCTCATGCCCGTCGCTGGCTTCTTCGCACTGCGCTTTCGTACCTTGGCACGCCGTATATATGGGGTGGTGATGATCCCTCCGGTTTCGATTGTTCGGGGTTTGTAATCGAATGTCTGAAAACAGCCGGTCTTATAAAAGAACATGAAGATATGACTGCCGATGCGCTGATGAAACGCTTCAAGAAGTACGCCATACACCAACCATGTGCCGGAGCTTTGTTGTTTACAGTAAACCCTTCCGGTAAAGCTACTCATGTGGTTGTTTGTCTTGATGCCTATTATCAGATTGGAGCCAGCGGCGGGACAAGCTTCACTACAAGCCGTCAGAAGGCATGGCAGGATAATGCGTATATTAAAATAAGACCGATACACCACAGGGACCAAAGTCACCGTTTGTGTGATCCTTTTCTCGGATAATACCGACAGGCTTTGTGGTGATATTCTCTTTATTTACTGAACACCCGGCTCCCCCGTTGGGTAATTGGTTCACCCTTCGCGCACAGCGGGCATTCATCGGGAGCCCATGACTGGGCGGCAACCGTTGCCAAAGCTTCCATCGGGTAATCGAACGTAACTGTCCCGTTGGAGCGGTCGAGCATAAGGATTATTTTAATAATGTCGGCATCATAAGAAGTAACAAGGTCGATAACTTCCTGTACTGACCGTCCGGTGGTGAGGACATCATCGACAATAGCGACTTTCTGCCCTTTTTCAAGGGAGAACCCGCGTTTGAAAATACGACCGTTTTCCCCCGGTTCGGCATAGATGGACTCCACTCCAAGATAGCGGGCAGTATCATACGCCAGGATAATACCACCAGTGGTAGGACCGACAACAGTTTCGACACCGCTGTTTTTCAGCAGGGATGCCATTTGTTCGCAGAGTTGGGTACAAATTGATGGTTGTTTGAGCAGGGTAAACTTTTCGTAGTAAACATCGGAATGCCTGCCTGAAGTCAATTTGAAATGACCGGTCAGCAGGGCATGGGAATCCCTAAAGAGTTGAATAATCTCGTCCTGGTTCATGATTCCTCCGTCAGTACTGCCACGGCGGCGGCATACTGTTTTTCATGGGTAATTGAAATCAGGCAGGTTGTTGAGCCCAGTTTTTTCCGAAGAGCCGGTGGTACTTGCAAAGCTGGCATTCCTCGATTATCGGTTACAATCTGCAGTTCGGTGTAGGGCGGTCGTTCTGTCAGGTGGTATCCCAGGGTTTTGATGACAGCCTCCTTTGCGGCGAACCGTCCGGCGAGAAACTGCTCCTTGTCTTTGCGTTGTTCAAAGACAGTTATTTCCTCCGGTCCGAGAATACGGGTAATAAACCGGTTGCCGTATTGATGTATATCACGTTGTATCCGCTCAATTTCAACAATATCAATGCCAACGGCTCGTATCATAATCCTGCCTTGTTCTCGTTTATTTTGGTAACATAGAGATAAATTGAATTTATGGCAACAGGTGAAAAATAAATATTGCAAATATACGTTTGATACGTATAATTAAGTACCGGAGAGAGAGAGACCTTTATTAATCTCTAACACTTGGCCAATGAAGGTCACCTCTTACTCGCTGCGTAAACGCCGTGACCCGTTCGCAAAAGCGGTAGCGAATACAAAATGCGAGAAGCGGTTACAAAAACCCTTTACCGTATTTATTAGGTGAGAGTTTTTTAAAGCTGCTACTCTCTCTCCAAAAAATTTACCCCCCCTGAAAACAGGGGGGATTTTTTATTGATTGAGTGGAGCAAAAAAAACAGTATTTCTGGTTTGGGGATATCAGGAAGCGGATGAAAGAGAGACCCAACATATCCTGGAATAGTCAATAATAATCATCATCATAAAACAATCTAAATATGTTGTTGGGTTTCTTATCAGTGTATGGCTGATTCGAACACCGACCTACTACACTATTTCCAATTATCATTACACATTTGACTATATAATTTTCGTTTATTAATATAGAAGTGTTTTACGGGGCGACATATCGTTATGAAGGAGAACAAGCATATTATCTCTTTTCCGCTGAAAGGCGTGTACCTTTTGGCATGGAGGAATGGAGGTTGTATGGTGTATTAATAGTAGGGATAGTAGTAAGTTATTAACATCTAAATCCAAATGGAGGATGAGATGAAGAAAGTAACAGTTATAACAATTGTTGCCTGTCTGTTTGTCATTGTTACCGGTGTAACAAGCTATATACAGGCTTCTTCCGATTTTGATCTTTTTCCTTATCGGGTCGATATCGAGCCGGTTAAATATGATAATAGTACCGGTCAGTTAAATTGGAAATAAAAGTTACCTGGTTGAAAAGTGTTTATAAGGATACGTGTCACAATTTGAGATTGACGGTAGATTCTATTATTGATCTTGAGTATTACGGACAAAAACAATGGGACATTTATATTGACAGCGTGACAAGCTTTTCTACCAATGTTGAGGTTAAAGTACCACTAAATGACACTAGTGGTTTTATAATCAAAACAAATTGTAATATATTTCCTCACAAGTGGGATAGATATTTTATCACGTACCGTGATACGGTCTATTCCATGTGGGGTGATCCAAGCCAGTATTATATAGATGGAGCAAGTTCACCTTTACCGCTACCAACCGAAGAAGAGAACAGGATGAATCGTCTCAAAGACTACGAGCGAGCTAAACGAGAGTGGGAAGAAAAACAGAAGCAACTTAAGACAGCTCATAAAAGTGTAAGAGGACATTTGCCGGGATGGAGCGCTGAAGAAGCAGAGAAAAGGCGGTATAAGTCCAATACCATAACCTTGGACAGTCTCCATAAACTAGAAGAGATGCCATTGACTGAGTTAAGCGGACAGTTCGTTCAAGTGGGTGAAACATTGTATGTTCGACATAAAGGTGAATACAAATTCAAACCTGCCGAAATGTATTCCAGTCGTGAAGAAATGGAGCAGTCACGTCGAAACAGGGAACCGGATCTGACACAAGAGAAACATATAACTATAGATCTTCGCAAACAAGACGACTATGATTTTCTTAAGCAACTGGTGGATAGTCTAATTCCTATGGAAAAGAAGGGGTATTATCATACGGTTACTACTTTTCGTATTATTGATAAGATTAAAAAGCGCAATATTGAATATGCCCCTTATCCTCGTTTTCCGGGTGAGATAACACCACCGGGACCGAGCAAGGCAAAACCACCACGTCACAAAAAGCAGAGTAACTCTTTTAATAATGAACAAGGCCGGGTGGCTCACCGCGTGCGGTGAGTGTCTATTCAATAGTAAACGTAGGGCTGAACCCCTGCGGTCCTGACGCTTTCAACTAACAATTCATTCAGTAAGGACCATAAAAGTCCTGACCTGTCGGAGCAGTAAAAGCACTCCAAATGATACGCCAATCCTGACAACAAGTCCTTGCATGGGGATGATACAAAAAAAGCTTCCGGTGTCGTTTCCGCTTGTAACCATTCCCTGTGTTCCTCGTAATAACATTATTATGAAACATATTGTTGATAAAAGTAATGAACATGTTTAATTCATTTTGTCATGATACAAGTAACTAACCTTTTTAAGCAATATGGCGAACTGATTGCCGTTGACCATATTTCGTTCGATATTTATGATGGCGAGTTGTTCGGGCTGCTCGGTCCCAATGGTGCCGGGAAAACGACAACAATCAATATGATGGTGGGAGCGCTTTCCCCTAACGAGGGAAGTGTGACGATAAATAATGAGGGGTTCCCGACAGAACCGGATGTCCGCAAAAGAATCGGTAATGCACCGCAATCTTTGGCATTATATGATGAGCTAACCGCCGAGGAAAATCTTGCTTTCTTTGGACGTTTGTATCACTTACGAGGAAAAGAGCTGGAAAAGCGGGTCATGTATGCGCTGGAACTGGCTGGATTGGTTGACCGCAAGAAAGACAGAATCAGCACTTTTTCCGGCGGGATGAAACGTCGTATCAACTTTGCCTGTGCGGTAGTACATAATCCTGAGGTGTTGTTTCTCGACGAGCCGACAGTGGGTGTTGATCCACAGTCACGCAACTTGATTTTTGAGCGAATCGAGGAGCTGAAGAATCAGGGGAGGACAATCGTGTACACTACCCATTACATGGAGGAAGCCCAACGGCTTTGTGACCGGGTAGCTATTGTTGATCATGGGAAAATACTCGCTCTCGATACGGTTGAGAATCTCATTACCACGTATGGTGGAACGTCGGTAATTGAAGCGGAACTGGAGTCATTACCGGATGAGAGTATCAATCTCCCGGGACGACTGGTAGGGCTGCACCTACGGGTTGAAACGGATACCCCGCTTGAAGATGCAATGCACCTGGTAGAAAGCGGCGTGCGATTCCGCACCCTTCGGATTGATCGGGCGGATCTTGAAACGGTTTTCCTCAACCTGACCGGCAGGAGGCTGCGCGACTGATGAACAGTATTCTCTTTTTAGCGTTGAAAGACTTGCGATTGCTTGCCCGTGATAAGTTTGGACTGTTCTGGGTAATAGCATTCCCGTTGTTGATGGCACTGTTTTTTGGTGCGATATTTTCCTCCGGTGAATCGGGTGCAAGCAGGTTGTCCATAGCAGTTGTGAATGAAAGCAGTAGTTCTGTTGCAAAGCAGTTTGTCGAGCAGTTGCAACAATCGAGCGCGCTTTCGATTCGATATATGTCGCATGATTCGGCACGAACTTTGGTCGGTATGGGGAAACTTGCCGCTTTTGTGGAACTCAGTGACAGTGCGAAACAGGCATCATCGTTTTTCCTGAAAGATATGCCGGTGATAAAAGTAGGTATTGATCCCAAGCGAAAAGCGGAAAGTGGCTATTTGCAGGGGATTCTTACCCAGGCATATTTTGTGTTGATGCAGCAACAAATAATGAACCCCGCGAAGATTCAACAAGCGGTTGATGACCTGATTTTACAAATAGATTCTTCATCAACTATCAATCCCGAAACCAAGGCAGTGATGAAACGATTTTTCAGCAGCCTGAAACAGTTTACCGAATACCTGAGCATAAACGGTGCTGACAGCTCGTCCTCATTCTTGGAAGCATCGCCGTTTGCATCGCCGCCAATTGAAATGGAAGAGATATCGGTTGATGTTGATAAGCCGCGTTCCAGTTTTGAAATAACATTTCCGCAGGGGTTGCTCTGGGGGTTGCTGGGGGTTACTATGGCGTTTGCAATGTCAATAGTACAGGAGCGGACCAAGGGGACATATCTTCGTTTGCGAATTGCTCCCATAACTCGTGCCCAGATACTGGCGGGAAAGGGTTTGGCAAGTTTCCTCGCATGTGTGCTTATCAGTGTAATCCTGATGACGATTGCCAAACTTGTTTTTGGGGTACGCGTGGTCAATCCTGCCGGGTTGGCCCTAGCGGTAGTCTGTACGGCTGTTTGTTTTTCCGGAATTGTCATGCTTGTCAGTGTTATGGGACGGACAGAGCAGGCGGTAGCAGGAGCCGGCTGGGCGATTATGTTAGTCCAGTCGATGGTTGGGGGAGGAATGGTTCCCCTCATGTTTATGCCCTCATGGATGAAAGTATTGAGCAATTTCAGTGCGGTAAAATGGGGGATTTATGCTTTTGAGGGGGCTATCTGGCGTGGGTTTTCACTTCACGATATGATATTTCCCCTTGTTGTACTGACAATGATTGGAGTGGTGACATTTACTATCGGGGTTACTATCCTGATGCGGTATGAGCAATAGTAATGTAAATAGTCGATAACTCGGATACGCTTGAACTCACACCGTGCGGGTTCTTCGTTCTGCGAAATAGACACCGGCAAGGACGAGTAGTCCGCCGATTGCCGTGAAAATACCGAACTGTTCTCCAAGATAGGGGACAGCCAGTGCTGTTGTAGCCAATGGCTCTATATAGAGGAACACTCCTGCCCGAGCAGCTCCTAATTTTGCCACACCGATTTGCCAAAACCAGAATGCCAGTCCCAGACAGACAATCCCAAGAAACAGCATCGCCACAATCGGCTCAGCCGGCAGATGAGCAAATTTATTCCAGTCGGTAGTGACTACCATAGCGCTAATCAATACGATTGCTGAAAAGGAAAGTACCAGGAAAGAAACAAGCAGGGGAGAGTAGCGGCGGGAAATATCACGGGTAAGGACAGTATAAATTGCCCAGGTATGCGCCGATGCGAATACCAGCCAGTCACCAGTACTTTGTAACCATGACAGGCTGAACAAGTCCCCTTTTGAAACCAGAAGAAGAATACCGAACGTGGCAATGGCAACACCGACTATAATTTTGTAGGTAACCCGTTCTTTAAGAATAAAAACTGACAGTACCATCATAACCAGTGGTGTGACGGAGATTATCCAGCCGGTATTGGTTGCGGAGGTGTACCGCATGCCGGTTATCTGGATAATGAAATGAATCGTTATAACCACCGATGCCCAGATTATCGGTGATAAATCACGACGGGGTACTCGCAGTGGCATCCGTTTGGCAATAATAACCCCGGCAAGAATCGGAAGCCCCAGAATGTAGCGGAACGCAATGACTTCCAATGGGGTCATGTATTGCAGGCAGATTTTTGTGGCAACAAATGACCACCCCCAGAAGCAGACAGTGGCAAACATGAGTATGCGAACCCAAAGCATCAGCGATTCCTTACGAAGTTGTTGTCTGTTGAGGAGAGGCAGAGGAGAGACCGGAAACAATCAAGGCAATAAAAATGAGTACTCCCCCGGCGGCACGGTGTAAAATGATTTCTTCGCCACCGAGTGTCCATGCAAACAGAGCGGCAAAAACCGGCTCCAGGGCAAAGATGAGGGATACTTTAATCGGTGTCGTAATGCGTTGAGCAAACATCTGGATAACAAATGCCGAGAGGGTCGGAAACAAGGCAAGGAATATGACAGTCCATCCGGCTGATACGGTTTGAATACCAAACGGTAGATGAAACAACAATCCGGTGATGATACTCAGGATA
>JAJRZL010000199.1 GCA_024275255.1 Candidatus Zixiibacteriota bacterium
AGTCCCCAGCCATACGTATCAACTAAAAAGGATGGCTGCGGGTTGGGGTTGGTAATATGCCAACGTATTATTTATGATCATGGCGGTACAATGCACCTGTATAACCACCCGGAAGGAGGAGCCGGAGTAGAGATTATACTCCCGCAGTAGTTATGGCAAAAATACTTATTGTTGATGATGAAGAAAATATCCGCAGCTCGTTAAAATCCGCTCTTGACCGGCGGGGACATGAAACCGTTACCGCAGCTTCGTATGCCGAGGGAAACAAATACACAACGGCATCATTCGATGTCATTTTTCTCGATGTAATGCTGGAAGACGGCAATGGGCTTGAATTGCTGGAGGAAATTCTCAAACGGAACCGTCAACAGATAGTAGTGATGATATCCGGTCATGCTGATGTTGATATGGCAGTTCGCGCCATTCAAGCCGGGGCATACGATTTTATCGAAAAGCCGTTATCACTGGACCGTATTCTGGTTACGATTGATAATGCGGTCAAAACTAACATCCTACGCGCCGAAGCCGGACGGCTGGCATCTCTTGCTTATGGTGATTTTATTGGTGAATCCCCGGCTATTCGTTCATTACAAAGCGACATTGCCCGCTCAGCTCCGAAAGCGAAGAGGTTTCTTATTCTTGGAGAAAACGGCACAGGGAAAGAACTCGTGGCAAACATGATTCATCGCCTGGGGCGTTATAGTGATGGACCGTTTGTCGCGGTCAATTGCGCAGCGCTCCCGGCAGAGCTGGTGGAGTCGGAACTATTTGGACATACGAAAGGAGCATTTACCGGAGCGGGGAAATCGCGCAGGGGACGTTTCCTGGAAGCACATTCGGGAACTATTTTCCTCGACGAAATCAGTGAAATGCCGCTTGATGCCCAGGCGAAAATCCTTCGTGCCATAGAAACCAGCCAGATAACCCCGGTAGGCGCCGATACCCCGATAGCTGTTGACTGCAATATCATTGCCGCTTCCAACCGCAACCTGGAACAAATGGCAAAAGAAGGGACATTTCGGCAAGACCTCTATTACCGGTTGAATGTCGTTCAGTTCCAACTCCCCCCTCTTCGAGAGCGAAAAGAAGATATTCCGCTGCTGGCAGATTATTTCCTGCAGCGATTTGCCAGAGAGAGCGGCACCACTGCCAAAGTGCTTGCCGATGATGCTCTGAAGCTTATAGCATCCTATGATTTCCCCGGTAATATCCGCGAGCTGAAAAACCTCATGGAACGAATACATATTTATAGTGAACATCATACCGTTACAGCCGTTGATATCAAACCGTTCCTGCCACAATTACAAGGGAAAGAAATAAAGACATTAAAAGAGGCTGTACTGGAATTTGAACGGGAGTATATCGAGCAGGCGTTGTCTCGCAATCACGGCAACATGACCGAAACTGCCCGTCAGCTCGGGCTGGAACGGTCACATCTTTATAAAAAAGTCAAGCGATACCGAACAGATTAACGAGAGAAGAAAACAGCCACTCCGAATCTTTGGAATGGCTGTTTATTTGTGTATCAGCTAATTATTATATCTATCCATTACGGACATGCAGGCGGTTGTGGTCCACCGGAGAATAAATACGCAATGAGATAGGTCAAGTCGGACACATCCACCTCACCTCCGGCACCGGTCACACCATCAACATTTGCTTCTTCGGGACATGGTGGTCCGATTCCAGCCTGGAACAGGTACGTTACCAAATACGTGACATCGCTAATATCCAGGGGTCCGCTGGGACCACTCAATCCATCGACATTACCACGGTTCACACAACAACAGGCATTGCCAATACCGTCATTGTTGTTATCTGCCTGATCAGGATTATCAATTGTCGGACAGTTGTCACA
>JAJRZL010000007.1 GCA_024275255.1 Candidatus Zixiibacteriota bacterium
CGAGCGCCTGGGCAAGCTGCTGAAATACCGTTTCTGGCAGGGAAATGTTCGGGAGTTGCAGGCAGAAGTACGCCGTTTGTGGGTGGTTGCCAACAGCAATGCTTCCCGGATGCTGAAGCTTGCCATGGAAAACCAGCCAATCGGGGAACGCGAAGAGCTGCTGCTGGCGCTCAACGAAACCGGCTGGAACCGCCGGGAAGCATCGCGCCGGTTGGGAGTCAGCGAGGCAACGGTCCGTTACCGGATAAAGAAATACGGTTTGGAAGAGTTCTGCCGGGACAGTTAGTCCACCGCTTCCTCTTCAATTATTATCATAAAAAAATTACGGGTGACGTACATCCTTTGAAGTGTGACGGGTGGCATACCCCTTGGGGTTTGTTGAGAAAGCCTGTAAGAAATATTATAACGGATTATTATATTCATGTCATTCCCGCGAAAGCGGGAATCCAGCTTTGTATCATAGGGTTGCTGGCTCCCCGTTTTCACGGGGGTGACAAAGGAAATTATCTCTTATTGTATCCCTGCCTTTTTCAACAAGCCCCTTGGGGTTTGTTGAAAAAGTTGTTTCGTGGGTGTCATGCTTTCCGCCCAGGCGGACTCAGCATGACTTGAAAGTTGTTGTTGTTCCATAAGACCGTAGGTCGGGTTCCGAATGAGTCCGCCGCAGGCGGACGAATGAGAAACCCGACATATCCCGGTCTCATGATAAAACAAAAAGATTGTCGGGTTGTTCATCCGCGTACAGCGGATTCAGAACCCGACCTACCGGTCCAGACATATGATTTCATCATATAAAAAGCGACTGCCTGCGAACATGTGCGTTAAAAAAAACGCCATTTTTTACGCATTTAACATATTGTTATAACTATTCATAACATGGAATGCGTAATGCTGCGTAAAAGAATGCGTAAATAAAACGGTCGCGCCACAAATAACAACACTTGCCGTGGAACCTTATCCTGTTGTTGTTCAACCCCTTACTCACATGGCGCTGTTTGGCACGGGATTTGTATATAACTTTTAAGAAAACGATGCAAGTAACATGAAATCGCTCTGTTGACACCTCGTTTCACTTGTGAAACGGTTTAGAGCCTGTTGTATTGTATCATCAACCGGTTACTCACCGCACACTAGCCCCGGCGGTGAGTGACATAGCGGCAGGACTCTAAGGGTCCTGCCCTGTATTACTAATAGTGAAGGTGACAGAAAAACTGTACAGATAACACATGAGGCGTGAAATTGAAAAAAGTATTGACAATTCTTATGGTGGGGGCATTAATCGTAACTCTCGCTGTCCCTGTAACATTCGCAACCCAGTGGGATCCCGAATGCCCCCCACCATATCTACAGACAACCCCCAACCGCCCGGCAGGAGATGATACTGGTTGGGTAAGTCCAGATGATAAAAGCAACAAACCGGATGACTATGTCAACCCAGAGATTATTGACGGGGATGATAGTAGTTGGGGAGTGCCAACCGATGGATACAGGTTTCTTGATACATACACATTTCTGAATTTCTTAATGATGATGTGGCAGAGATAGCATTTCAGACGGGTGGCAGACCCTAGGGTCTGTTGAAAAATCTTAATATGTTCTTTCAGTCACTCTTTCCGCCCAGGCGGACTCAGGGTGACTTGAAAATTGTTGTTGTTCCATAAGACCGTAGGTCGGGTTCCGAATGAGTCCGCCCAAGCGGACGAATGAGAAACCCGACATTCCCGGCCTCATGATAAAACAACAAGATTGTCGGGTTTCTCATCCGCTTACAGCGGATTCAGTACCCGACCTACCGGACTGTTGTCACACCACCGTACTGCAAAAAAATTAATTCCTCCCTGTTCTCCTGTTTCACTCAATTAAGAAAAGTTCCAAAAGGTCTTGTGTATCCGGTAACCGTATATTACTATATGCCAACTTGTAGTAGATACAAATACTGACGTACCGGCAGCAAAAAATGCCGGGGATGGAAGCACAAAGTAGGAATGATATCGGGGAGGACCTGCTTGTGATTCGGTTGTATTACCGCCTTTTTTGCATTATCTCAACCAATTCTGTTTTCACATTGGACAGACATGTTGTTGTGTAATCCGATGATAATCCATATTATGAAAAACATGAACACTGTGGCAACAAACGGCAGATATTGTAGGATAATAAATACTAAATCATATAGAAAAAGCACACTTTTATCAGCAGGAGATACATAATGGAAAAACTACATGCGGGCGATATCATGATTCCCATGGATCAATATCCTCACATTCCCTACTGGTTTAGTCTGCGACAAGCAATGGCTGCAATGGAAGGAGCGCAGTTAGAACGAAACGGACAAAAGACCCTTCCGCGTGTGGTTCTTGTTTTTAACGAGAAATACGAATTACTGGGGATGGTACGACGGCGCGATATTCTTCTGGGTTTGGAACCGGAATTTTTAACACAACAACACAGGAATTATCGGAGTAAATTATTTGATGTTCGAGTGGACCCCAATCTCTCGGAGTTATCATTCGATAAGATTCTTTCCGGAATCAGGGAACGAGCCGAACGGTCGGTCAAAGACATTATGACCCCCATCAAAGCCACCGTTGATTATGATGACCACATTATTAAAGTTATTTATGAAATGACCCAGTATGACCTCAGTATTCTGCCGGTTATGAAAGACGGTAATGTTGCGGGGGTGGTTCGTACCGTGGATGTCTTTCATGAAATAGCCAAACATGTTCTGTAACCAACTGGTCATAAAGCATTGAGAGAAAGATAAGAACATGGCACAGAAGAATGGTACGGCATTCAATTCCGGCTTACCCCCCATGCCGTCAGATATACATCTGGCAAGCACTTCACGACATATCAATTGGCAGCGCCTGGCATATATCCTACTTGGTATTGCGCTATTTTGTATTGTGTATTTCCTGCCTGATTTACCCGATGCCGTAGATCCGGCAGGGAAACATTTTCCATTAACCCATGAAGGGAAGGCAGCCTTAGCCCTGTTTTTATTAACTGTCGTATGGTGGGTATTCGAGGTCATTCCTATTGGTGTGACAAGTATTGCCGTTGGTGTTATACAGGTGCTTTTTCTGATACGTCCCGCAAAAGTGGCATTTGGTGATTTTATGGATCCGTCGGTTTGGTTTATTATTGCCTCCATGGTTATCGGTATGGCATTCAGCAAGACGGGCTTAACACAGCGATTGGCATACCGGATGCTTACCCTGGTGGGAGAACGTACCAGCATTATTTACCTTGGTGTGTTTGTCATGACCGCCGGTATGACATTGATCATGGCTCACACTGCGGTTGCTGCGGCAATCTTTCCCTTACTGATGGCTATTTATCCGTTGTACCAGGAAGATCAAAAGCCGACTCGTTTCGGGAAGGGGTTATTTATCGGTATGGCGTTTACCGCCGGTGCGGGAAGTATTATCACTCTACTGGGAGCGGCTCGTGGTGCGGTTGCCCTTGGCTTTTTTAAGGATATTACCGGCAGGGATGTAAGTTTCTTTGAAATTACTTATTACATGTTTCCCATCGGCTTTCTCATGGTCTTCTTACTATGGGGATTTTTCATGTTGTTCTTCCGCCCTGAAAAGAGCAGGATTCCGGGACTACGGGAACGGGTAAAAGTTCTCCATACCCGGCTGGGTGCAATGAAACGGCAGGAAATTATGACTATTATTATTGTCCTATTGGCAATTTTCATTCTCGGTTTGCGTTCTTTTATTCCTGCGTTCGAAGTGTTTCATAAAAGTGCTGTGCTCCTTGTAACAACGGTTCTTTTTTTCCTGTTCAAAATCCTTTCGTTGGAAGACCTGGAAGAAATGCCCTGGAATATCATCCTGCTTTTTGGAGGAGCTATGAGTATCGGGTTTTGCCTCTGGCAAACCGGAGCTGCAGAATGGCTCGCTATCAACTGGCTGACCATGTTTCATATGTCACACTGGTTTATCTTTGTCATGGGGATTGCCTTTTTTGTTCTCATTATGACCAATGTAATTATGAACGTTGCCGCCATCGCTATCTGTCTTCCGGTAGCGTTGGTTATCGCCCCTTACCTTGGAGTGGCTCCTGAAGTTATCTTGTTCATATCATTAACAACAGCCGGTATGCCATTCCTTCTCCTGGTCGGTGCGGCTCCGAATGCAATCGCATACGAAAGTAAACTATTTACCTCTGGTGAATTTTTCAAAGCAGGTATTCCCACCAGTGCTTTGCTGATGGTTGTTCTGGCTGTTTTTGTTTTGCTTATCTGGCCCCTGATGGGTATGCCCATTCTTATCGATGGACCGATACGGGAAGCATTATCACCATATTAACTATTGTTACAACTATAAAGAAAAGACCCGCTCACAAGTAATGATGCGGGTCTTTTTGCCAAGGTTTGCTTTTCTCAATAGCTATGTTCCGTAATAATCGGTTTCCCCTTGAACTTGCTGTAAATAAACCAGGTATATAC
>JAJRZL010000200.1 GCA_024275255.1 Candidatus Zixiibacteriota bacterium
ACCGAAGCGTATGAACATACGCGCGAACATGTGGCGGAGTTTATCGGAGGGGTTGATTCCCGGGAAGTTATTTTCACACGTGGAACAACAGAGTCAATCAACCTGGTGGCATATACCTGGGGTGAAGAAAATATCAAAGAAGGTGATGAAATTATCATCACTGAAATGGAACATCATGCCAACCTTGTCCCGTGGGTGCAACTGGCAAAACGGAAACATGCAGTATTAAAACGGATACCTATTACCCTGTGCGGACACCTTGATCTCAGTCATATAGATGACATCATCACGGATAAAACTAAACTGTTGGCTCTCACTCACATGTCTAATGTGCTGGGAACCATCAACCCGGTAGCGGAACTTGCTGCCAAGGCAAAAGCACATGGGGCGGTTGTCCTTGCCGATGGTGCCCAATCAGTGCCACACATGGCGGTCAATGTTAAAGAGCTCGGAGTTGATTTCTATGCCTTCTCGGCTCACAAAATGCTTGGACCAACCGGTGTTGGGGTACTCTGGGGGAGACGGGAGCTGCTGGAAGCAATGCCGCCGTTTAATATGGGTGGTGAGATGATTCGCGAAGTGCGTTTCGATAATGTCACCTGGGCTGATTTACCTCACAAGTTCGAAGGGGGGACTCCGAACATAGCCGATGTCGTGGCGTTTGATGCTGCTTTACATTATCTCGAAGAAATCGGGATGAATCGTCTGCGGAATCATGAAATTGCATTAACTGAATATGCTATTGAAAAGATGTCTAAAATCGACGGGCTGGAAATACAGGGACCACAGGAAGCAGGGTTGCGTAGCGGAGCGATTTCATTTACTGATAAAGATATTCATCCGCATGACATCAGTAGTTTCCTTGATGCCCGCGGGATTGCCATAAGAGCAGGACACCACTGTGCCCAGCCGTTGATGCGGATTCTGGGAAAGGTTGCCACGGCAAGAGCATCGCTGTATATTTACAATGATGAAGCTGATGTTGATGCACTGGTTGACGCCCTGAAAGAGATGAGGAGTTATTTCGGATTATGAGTGACCCGCTGGATGACCTGTATCGCGATATTATTCTCGATCATTACCGCTCGCCACGTGGCAAAAAACCTCTGAACCGAATTGATATTGCTACTGACGGTCACAATCCCTCGTGTGGTGATGAGTTGATGCTTCAGGTGGAAATGGAAGACGGCACGATTAAAGATATCCATGTTGACTGCAAGGGATGTGCTATTTCTGTCGCCTCGGCATCCATGCTTGCCGAAGCAATAAAGGGGAAACCGCTTGATGAGGCAAAACGAATCGCCGAGCTGGTGAAACGGATGCTGAAAGGCGAGGATGTGGAAGTACCGGAAGAGTTTGAAGACCTTGATGCGCTCAAGGGAGTGCGGAAGTTTCCGGTACGTATCAAGTGTGCGTTGCTGGCATGGGTCACGTTGATTGAGGGGTTGACAAATTATGAAAGTGGAAACAATACGAAGAAAACAATTTCCACTGAAGAACAAAAGAGCGAGTAAGTAGTATGGCAGTTCCTACACCGGCTGAAATAAAAGAAGCGCTGCGCCCGGTTCAGGACCCGGAGATTCGTTTGGGGGTGCTTGACTTAGGGTTAATTTACGATGTCAATGTGGAACCGGATGGCAAAGTGCAGATAAAAATGACACTCACTACGCCTGCCTGTCCGTACGGTGAGATGTTGGTTACGCAGGTGCATAAAGAAGTTGCCCGAATGGAGGGGGTTACGGATGTGGAAGTTGTGCTTGTCTGGGATCCGCCCTGGAATCCGGAAACAATGGCATCTGACTATGCCAAGGATATCCTCGGTATCTGGTAATTTTTGATTCTGTTCTTTATCTTCCTGCCAACGCTGAGAGTTGATGCTGCATTTCTACTGACCCCCTTTTGCATAAGTTCACAAAATCCATTTGCTGTTATAATAAACCCTCAGGTTTTTTTGTCACCTGAGGGTTAATATTTTCATGCGGATGGCCGGACTCGAACCGGCACGGATTGCTCCACTACCCCCTCAAGATAGCGTGTCTACCAGTTCCACCACATCCGCAAGACAAATCATATA
>JAJRZL010000201.1 GCA_024275255.1 Candidatus Zixiibacteriota bacterium
AGAATTTCTTTTGTCACCCCCGTGAAAACGGGGGTCCAGCAACCCTATGATACAAAGCTGGATTCCCGCTTTCGGGCTTGTTGAAAAACCTCAATATTTTCTTTCAACCACCCTTTCCGCCCAGGCGGACTCAGGGTGACTTGAAAGTTGTTGTCATTTAACAAGTCATGGTGAGCGGAGTCGAAGCATGACACCCACAAGATAACTTTTTCAACAAGCCTAAGGGGTGCGCCATCCTGTTACCCCGCGTTATTGAATAGTAAACTTCCCTGCACGAATCGGCCTTATATCTCTTCCTTTACAAAGATTCCCAAGTACCATATATTCGCTACATTAGAGCTTGTACCGGAAGCATTTTCAGCTAATAATCTCCGGTACGACACAAAGAAAGGGATATTGGCAGATTGAAACGGAAAATACGTATCGGCAATGCTGGCGGGTACTGGGGTGATGACCTCAGCGCTCTGAAACGTCAGCTCACCGGTGGACCGCTCGACTATATTACGATGGATTTCCTGGCGGAAATCACGATGTCGATTCTCCAGCGACAACAAAAGAAAAACTCCGACCTTGGCTATGCGGTTGATTTCCTTGACCAGCTCGAAGAATGTCTGCCCTTGATAGTGAAGAAGAAGGTCCGTGTGATTTCCAATGCGGGAGGGATTAATCCTATCGGAATGGGACGCAAAATTGTCGAAATGGCAAAAGCAATGGGGTTGCATATAAAAGTCGGGATAGTCTATGGTGATGATATTGTCAATCAGCTTTACGAATTGACCGCCGCCGGTGAAAAATTTACCAATATGGAAACAGGCGAGGATTTTTTCGAGGTCCGCTCGCATATCACCTCCGCCAATATCTACCTGGGGGCGGAACCGGTAGTCAAAGCGCTTGATGCCGGATGCCAGATAATAGTAACCGGGCGGGTCACCGATACCGGTTTGACCTTGGCGCCGATGATTCATGAGTTTGGCTGGTCGATGGATGACTGGGATAAGATGGCGGCGGGGATTGTTGCCGGCCATATAATCGAATGTGGTTGCCAGGCATCGGGTGGCAATATCACTGACTGGCAGGATGTGAAAAGCTTCCATAATATCGGTTACCCCATTATTGAAATGGAACGTACCGGTGAGTTTGTGGTCACTAAACATAAGAATACCGGGGGCATCGTTTCAGAGAAGACAGTCAAGGAACAGCTTGTTTATGAAATGGGAGATCCGGCGAACTATATATCTCCTGATGGTATCGCTCGTTTTGATTCTATCCGGTTAAAAGAAGAAGGAAAAGACCGTGTCCGCGTGTTTGGGATTGTCGGCAAGCCGGAACCTGATTGCCTGAAGGTGTCGATGTCGTATGATGACGGCTGGAAATCCAACGGAGCTGTGCTTGTTTCCGGACCCAACGCATACAAGAAAGCGGAAATAATAGCAGATATTTTCTGGAAAAAGCTCAATCACAAGTATGAAGCAACCCGAACCGATGTGATAGGTTCCGGTTCTATCTGGCCCCCCTCACTCAGCAGCGGTGAACCCAATGAGGTACTGCTTCGGTTTGCGGTGCGGGACCATGATTTTAATAAAGTCCGCGATTTCGGTAAAGCACTCCCGACTCTTATCCTGTCTGGTCCTGCCGGGATGGCGGTCACTACCGGTGGTCGTCCCAAACCATCGAAAGTAGTGGCATACTGGCCCGCCCTGATGCACCGCAGCCGGGTAAAAGGGAAAGTGCTGGTGGTCGACACCGACGGCAAGGAAGAGTTCTACGAAATATCATTCCCGATTCGTATGCAGTCCACACGCCAGGTTGAAGCGAAGCTTGATGTGAAAAAAACCGGGGTGAAGAAGTTCGGCGGGAAAACGGTGACTGCAATTTTGCAGGACATTTGCTATGCTCGCTCCGGTGACAAAGGTGATACCTGCAATATCGGTGTTCTTGCCCGTTCAGCAGAAATTTATGAGTGGCTTCGTGACTATTTAACTGACAAGAAGGTCAAAGAATTCTTTGCCGGAATTACTCATGGCAAGGTAACAAGATATGAACTTGATAACCTGCATGGATTTAATTTTCTGCTGGAAGAGACGCTTGGCGGTGGCGGAACACGCTCACTGATGATTGACCCGCAAGGGAAGACATTAGCTCAGGCGTTGCTTCAGATGAAAATTCGGATACCAAAATCATTGTTGGCAACAATTTCATAATATAGAAAGAATAACAATGTTTCGGATTGAGACTAAGGTTAACACCAACAGCGACGAGTACAAAACGAATTACGAGCTGAATAAAAAGCAGCATGAAGAGTTCAAAGAGCATTTGGAAAAAGTGAAGCTCGGTGGTCCGGAGAAATCCCGCAAGCGTCATATTGAGCGGGGAAAACTGCTCCCTCGTGAACGGGTTGCCCGGTTACTGGATAAAAACACCCCCTTCCTTGAGTTGAGTCCGTTAGCAGCCTATGATATGTACAACAATGATGCCCCCAGTGCCGGGATTATCACCGGGATAGGGCTGGTGCATGGCAGGGAAGTGATGGTGATTGCCAATGATGCCACGGTCAAAGGGGGAACCTATTACCCGATGACCATTTTGAAACATGCCCGGGCACAGCGTGTCGCCGAGGAGAATCATCTCCCGTGTGTATATCTCGTAGATTCCGGTGGAATCTTCCTGCCGTTGCAGTCAGGTACGTTTCCCGATAAAGACCATTTCGGACGTATTTTTTACAATCAGGCGCGCATGTCGGCAAAAGGGTTGACACAGATTTCGGTTGTGATGGGATCCTGCACGGCTGGCGGGGCGTACCTTCCGGCGATGTCTGATGAGACTATCATGGTTCGCAAGCAGGGAACTATCTTTATCGGTGGTCCGCCGTTGGTAAAAGCGGCTACCGGTGAAGTTGTCACTGCTGAAGAACTGGGTGGTGCTGATGTCCACTGTCGGACTTCGGGAGTATCTGACCATTATGCTCAGAATGATGAACATGCCCTGCAAATCTGCCGCAATATCATCGAGAACCTGAACCGAAATGAAAAATTCCCTCTCGAACGTACCGTGCCCGAAGACCCGTATTATGACCCGGAAGAATTATATGGTATCGTCTCGAACGATATTCGCAAGCCGTTTGATATTCGTGAGGTCATTGCCCGTATTGTCGATGGCTCCCGTTTCCATGAGTTCAAAGAGCTGTATGGTGCAACACTGGTGACTGGTTTTGCCCGTATCATGGGGTATCCGGTCGGTATTCTCGGCAACAACGGGGTGTTGTTTTCGGAGTCATCGTTGAAAGGAGCGCACTTTATCGAGCTTTGTACCGAGCGCAAAATTCCCTTACTGTTCCTGCAAAATATTTCCGGCTTTATTGTTGGTCGTCAGTATGAAGCAGGAGGCATTGCACGTGATGGCGCCAAGCTGGTCCATGCGGTTGCCAATGCTGATGTACCCAAGTTTACAGTCGTGGTTGGTGGTTCGTATGGCGCCGGGAACTATGCTATGTGTGGTCGGGGATATTTCCCGCGGTTATTGTGGATGTGGCCCAATGCGAAGATATGCGTAATGGGTGGTGAGCAGGCTGCGGATGTTCTGGCTACGGTGAAGGTGAAACAGCTCGAAAAAGAAGGTCGCAAACTGAGCCAGCAGGAAATTGATGAAATCCGTAAACCGATTATTGAAAAATACGAAGCCGAATCAACCCCGTACTATTCCGGTGCGCGTCTGTGGGATGACGGTATGCTTGCCTTTACAGAAACACGCAATGCCCTTGCGTTAGGAATAGCAGCATCGTTGAATGCAGAAATACCTGACCAGAAATATGGCGTGTTCAGGATGTAGGGGTGATGCTATGAATTATACTACTGTTACATATGAAAAGAAAAACAGGATTGCCTACGTTACTTTCAACCGCCCTGAGATACACAATGCGTTCAATGCAACGGTCATTACGGAGATGCAGCAGATATTTGATGACATTGCGCAGGATGATAATATTCGGGTTGTGTTGCTTACCGGGAAGGGAAAGTCGTTTTGTGCCGGAGCCGATTTGAACTGGAT
>JAJRZL010000202.1 GCA_024275255.1 Candidatus Zixiibacteriota bacterium
TGACCGCCCCGTTCCGTCAAACAGGGCGGTTTTTCCGTTCAACTGCGGTTGTGCATACGAAACATATACAAATTTTAGAAAAAATCAATCTCCTCGTGTAAATAATACCTGGTCACAGGTCCAGCACGCCTGTTCACGAAGCGGCTTGGTAGGGTCGATATCCTTATCACAAAGATACATGACTCCATTTTCATCGACATACACTTTCATGGGACGGGCGCTCTCGTGTACAATACCGTTCCCTATGCGCGGCAGTTCTTTTTTGTTTTCAGCCATGAGAATTACCTCCGTTATTTTCTGTTATTGTTTGGTGTTCCAAATCATGTTCAATAGTTCATGGGCCGGGGACCAGTTGCCTCGGACCCAATCATATCAACCAAAAGTTGATTGAAATCGGCATACTTGACTTCAACAAATACACGGGTGTTCCCGACCACAAGGACCGCATAATCCCCACCCCATACTGCCCAACCATTTAGCGGCAGCCAGTTTCGTTTTGAGTCGGCATTAAGTTTTTGCACCAATGCTTCAGCACTTTTGGCCTGCTGGACACATTGCTCACCACTTTGCATCATATCCTCAGGAAATTCACCAACAGTACGAATCACCTGACCATCCTCTGAAAATTGCCCAGCTCCCACTACTCCTTTAATATCCATCAACCTGTCAAGTCCTATCATTGTAAAAACTCCTTTCATAAATACTTGCTATTTTATAATGCAAGGAACATGCCAAGAAAGTTTACTCAACGGGCTGCTGTCATAACTGACTGATAACCAATTGGTTGCATAATCGAATGAGATATCTGGATTAGTTTGTCAAGACAGTAACAGAGCAATGGCATTGCAATAATGCACGACATAAACAAAATGAACCGTGCATTATTGCAAGAAACCACAAAAAGATTCAAGAAGTAATGTTGCCGACAATATTGCTAAAAGCGGTAGCCAAGCTGAAGACCTACCTTTAATTGGGTAGTATTAATTTCGTGGGGAATACCGGCTTGGGTTGTCCCCTGGGAAACCGAAGGTTCATCTTTATCGCCATACCAATGTTGGGTTTGCGCTCCCGATGCCGTAGCATATAAGAAATCGGCTGTGATATTCATGAACCATGCGTTCCGTCTTTGCTGCGCAAACAGATATTGGAAATCAAGCCCGCCTATAAATCCGTTCCCATTAATAGTGGAATATGATTCCTTGGTACGCAGGATATGGTCATCGTAGTCGGACACCCGCACCATGCTATAAGCAGCTTTAGCTCTAATGGCGGTATTCGGTGACGGCACCAGGTTTGCCTGTAAACCAAAATGAGGAAGCAGGTATGAGACCAGATAAAAAATTCCCTGAACATCCGGCACACTGAAATTCACCAGACTATCACCGGACGGATCAAACTGCCAGCCAGCAAACCCTATAATATCCTGCTCGATATGCTGATATTGCACCCCTGCCAGCAACGAGATATCACTTGCAGGCGAAACCCAGATTTGCTTAGTGATATCAAATGTCAAAAGATAGGCATTCATGGTGACGTCTGACTCGGTATATGAGACTTTTTGAAAGTAGTCAAGGCGGGTATTGACCCAGATGTCCCCCCAATCATGATCAATCATTTTTCCGGTGGGATCGGTGACACTAATAAAAACCCCTGCTTCCAGTCGTATTGTTTTCCTACTTTTGGGGGTTATCTGCAAACCAAATGTTGCCCCGGTCATAATTCCATCAAGAGGAAATTCAAGCTGGCTTTTTACATGGAACAATTCGCCGGTTGAATCCAATCCGAAAGCATCGAGAATATACTCTGTTTTCCCCGTAGTATATTGTATCGAGGGGCTGAAATCATACGTGACCGTTGTTTGCGCATTAAGCGAAGATGGGATAATTACAGCGATAACAAGGAAAAGAAAAAAGATAGGATTTTTCATGCTAACTCCAGCTTGAGGTCCTCAATTTCCACAGTATATATCTTCGGCAGGCAGGAGTAAAGAAACCAGCTTGTTTTTTCCTCACTGCCCTACCTGTCAATAGGGCTTGGCAATCCAAATGATTTGCGAAGAAAAATGAGTTGGCCTATGTGAAACATTTCATGTCCGGCAAGAAAATGGAGTCCACCTCGAATTGTCGTATCAACAGTAGGGAAACCAACCGGAAGCGGCTCCAGCAGTTTGTTGTCATCAGTTATTTCCAACAACTCAAACAACCGGTCACTGATACTGTGCCATTCTTGTAACATTTCAGGCAGGGGTGGATATTTCGATGGCTCCTGAAGTGTTGCTCCCCGGTTACAGATACCATTAAATGGCGATGCAGCCCCCAAACCAAGCAGATTTGCTGAACCGTAACGCGACGAAACAATATGTCCTGCTATAAACAGGATATGGTTTGTTTTATCATTCAAACGGATACCCGCAGTGTGGTCGTCGATTCCTTCCAAAACGCTGTCAAACAGTTGGGAAGTTAGTTTATATTGGGCTATGAGAGGTGATGTCATTGAGTTCATACTGTCTGCTCCTTGTAATGTAATAACAAGCAAAACCGCTGAGAGCCAGGGTATTTGCGTTACTTGCGTACCTGTTGTCTTAAAAACTCCCGTAACTGGTTACGGAACTGGTCCCGAAATGTCCCTGAACGCCCTTCGCTCTCTTTTCCTATCGTATGCACCAACTTTGCCATAGTAAGATAAAACTCCAACCGTCTGTTTACCGCATGAATTTCAACATTACGGGCGTGTTTGTATGCCTCAAGCATATCGGCAAGACCAACTCTCCCGGCTTCGTACTCATTGGTTACCAAGCCAAGGTTCTGTATCGCCAACTCACGGGATTTGAGAATACGCGGGAGGATATTTGCCAGCATCACCAACCTGTTCAATTGCTGACGGATTGTTTTGATAAGCTCCAATGACATGGCATCTTTACGATATTCAAGTTCGCTAAGAGCCGCTTTCAATTTCTTTCGTTCATACAAACGGTCAGCACCATTAAAAAGGGGCACTTTCAGCTCACCAAACACGGACCATGTAGTGTGCTTCTCAGTAAAGACTCCGGGAATATCAGCGAGTTCATCAGCAAAATTAAAAGATGCCGTCACTCCTAAAGAAGGCAGGAAACGTCCCTTGTTCTTGCTGAGAGAAAGCTGTTGTTGTTCCAGTTTCACATCATAGGTATGCATTTGCGGGTTATCGCTTTTGGAAAGGTTACCAAGATAAGCAGCAAATAAATCCGTGTTGGTTTGAGAGCGCAACACAGGTTGTAAAAAGTGCAGGTCAGTATAAAACGCTTCTTCCGAAGCCATCGTGCTGTCGAGCAAAAACAAATGTTCCGGGGGCATATTCATCAAGATATTAAATATCGAGCGGGCTACGGTCTTGTTTGTTTTTGCAATAACCAGCCGGGTAATAGCATCATACCGTTCATCCTGCCAGCGGACAAAACCGATAGTATTTTTCTTTTCAAGGTAATACTGGGTTGCTGCCAGTTCGAGGTTCCGCTCCACAACTTCCCGATACCGATGTTGAATAGTAAGAATCTCATCTGTTTTCAGATATTCAAGGTAGGACATCGCTACCGCCAGCTCTAAGTCAAGCTGCGCCTGTAATTGGTGCATTGCCTGTATTTCTTTTTGCTTTTTGGCAATAGCAATTGACTTGAGTGTTTCCAACGAAAAGATTTGCTGCTGCAGGGTGAAACTGGCACGATACTGATTGTTGTCAATCGGTTCATTGGTATTGGCAACCGTATTGTCATCGACATACCCTGCTCGTGCTGTCAGGTCCAGTTGCGGATAATATGCCGATGATGCCTGCGATGCCTCCTGGGCTACCCGAGTGAGTGCTTCATAGGTGGCAAGAAAACCCGGACTGGCAGTGAGGGCACGTGACACGGCATCAGGAAACGGGTAATACGAGGCTTTATCTGGTGGAATCGGAGCTTCTTTTACGTCGGCATCAATAAGCACCTCGTTGGAAAGCTCAATACCACACTTGGCTGCTGTTTCCAGGTTGACAGCCAGTGCCGTACCAGTGCGGAAAACAACATCCAGCTCAGATGGAACTTCACCCTGAATAATTTGCAGTGCTTTCAGGGCATGGTATCGAGCTTCAGAAATAATCCCATACGCGGCATTGCTTGCAAATGCTCCGCGATCGACAATGAATTTCCCCTCGTAGGTAAAGGTCGGTATCCGGGCATCGACAAACTGTTTCAAGAAGCGTTTGATTTTAATGACATCCATTCCCCAAAGAGGACCAAGATAGACAGCGTCAACACTTTTGGTTAGCTTCTTGAAAGCCTTGAAAAAGGCATAGGTTCCGTAGTTATTAAACCCCTCGGCAGTGACAACCTCGAATCCGTATTGTTGCCCAATGGAATCTATTCGTTTGAGCACCGCCCTTTTTTCGAGACTGTCATAAGGGAAAAACAAAACTCCCAGTTTCCTTACCGGAACCAACCGTACCAACATTGACAAATCATCTTCAATTTTACCATGGTTGATATGAACCGTCAGGTTATCTGCA
>JAJRZL010000203.1 GCA_024275255.1 Candidatus Zixiibacteriota bacterium
AGTATCACACGACTTAATGAACATGGTTTTCATGAAATAGCAATAATCAATGAGTTTTCTTTTCCTCACTCTTGACAAAAAAAGTCAACGATAGTATTATTACGTCACACACTTAAAAAGTGAGGGTCTTTGTGCAGAGAAGCTATGAGTTAACATCAATAAGGCTCTACTCGAGTTTTTTTGTACACATGCGGGTTAATTTATAACACGACGCTTAAAATCCAGCCAGTGGAAAGTATGGAGGAACGGCTGTAACGGCTTTTTATTTCCAGGCTGAAAAATAACTACAAAAATAATAAAAAATGATTGACGTGGTGTGGTGGAGACGTCAATCAGTAAATAAAAACACTCCACCAAATAACAACACAACCCACAGGAGGTGGTCGATGATTTATCTGATCGATCCGAAAACGGCTGCAACAGGTGACTGCCTGTTCAAATGCCCGTTGTTTGATCTCCCGAAACCATTGTACGGGATTCCACCGGAATAAGCCGGTGAAAAATCCAATTTCATTAGTTTTTGACATGTAACATAATAGTATGTTACAAGGGTTTGTGAGATTGGACGGACATAGAGAGAGTCCGCTCTCTCTATGTCCCATTCCAATTTATTAAAATATAACCAGTGCTTGATTAGGTGGAAGCGCCGGTTAGAATATCAACACATTCCACAGGAGGTGATCGATGATTTATTTAATCGATCCGAAGGTAAGTGTAACTGGTGACTGCTTGATCAAATGCCCGCTGTTTGATCTTCCGAAACCATTGTACGGGATTCCTATCTAACTTAGCAGGAACCTCTTAGGGTAATTGTTCTGAAGAGTATATTTATACTTTTCATGAAATGCCCTCTGTCCGAATAGTACCGGACTTTGTGGAAGATGAGTCGGGACAAGGGGGAGTAAAATCTCCCTGTCCTGCAAAAGAAGGATTGGTCGTATGGCAAAGGCTTCAAAATATAACCATTTCCAACCATGGCAAAACGGATACTATATTGCATACAATGCCCGCACCGGTGCTGTTGCGATGATGACCTCCGAGAATTATGCCATGTACCAAACAATACTGGAAAAAATACAACCTGATTCTAACGGAAATCTCACTGACGATGAACAACAGCTCTTACAGCAACTGCAGTATGGGCAGTTTATTATCCCGGATCACTTTGATGAATTTCAAGCTATCAAGTTCAACCACAACCTTGACAGGTACGACCGAACCAGGCTGGGACTGGTGATAGCCCCGACCCTTGCCTGTAACATGACGTGTGAGTATTGCTATGAGGGGAACAAAAAAGGAAGAATGTCTTCTGAAATTATTGAGAGTATCATCGAGTTCGTGGAAAAACGCGGACCGGTTCTCCAACAGGCAGATATTGGCTGGTATGGCGGGGAGCCACTGCTGGCAATGGATATTATCGACGATATCACCCAGTCAATGCTGGACCTCAGCAAAGAACATAACTTCACCTATACTTCCTCAATGATTTCCAATGGGTACTTACTGACCAAAGAAAATGTTGACAGGCTCGTTGATCTCAAGGTATCGGTTGTGCAAGTGACCCTTGATGGTCCGGCACGAATGCACAACCAGAAACGCCCCTTAAAAAACGGCAGAGAAAGCTTTGCGACCATCCTCGACAATCTGGTTTACACCGCATCAAAAATGATTGTTACGGTCCGGGTAAACATTGATAAAAGCTACACCGACCGGGATATCATTGAACTGTTGGATGAGCTCAGCCGGGCAGGGTTGCAAAACAAAGTTAGCCTCTACTTCGGTCAACTCGAGCCGGCAACCGATGTCTGTTTGAATATCTCGGAATCATGCTTTGAAACAGCCGATTTTTCCGAAATGGAAGTGAAGTATCATAAGCTGCTTATTGAGCATGGGTTCCGTGTTGAAAAATTGCCATCACCGGTTTCGACCTTCTGCATGGCACAAAATATGAATGCTCACCTGATTGACCCCGATGGCAACTTGTATCGTTGTTTTAATCAAGTCGGCGATGTTTCCAAATCGTACGGAAACATCCGCATGAAAATAGATTACCAACATCAAAATTTCACCAACCTGTTTGCTTTTGATCCATTCGAGGATGAGCATTGCGCCGGATGCGACCTGCTTCCTGTTTGCATGGGAGGGTGTCCGTCGCGCCGCATTGAGCAGAATCTCCCCCATGATGATGTCTGCTTTAGCTGGAGACATAACCTTCAGCCAATGCTGGAAATTATTGCCCGCTCAAGACAACAACAAGCAACAGCAAAGGAGCAATCATGACAGAGTTTAAATTTTATCCGCAATCGGTAGTATGGGAAATCACATTTGCCTGCAATATGCGTTGTATTCACTGTGGCACTGCTGCCGGTACGATGAGACCCGATGAATTAACAACCGAAGAAGCACTGGGACTTATTGATGAACTCGCCGATTTGGGTTGTGAAATACTTACCCTGTCCGGTGGCGAACCACTACTCCGCAAAGACTGGCGCCAACTGGCGGAACATACCAAGAAACGCGGTATCAAACCCTATCTCATCACAAACGGGTATGCCGTTACTGATGAAATTGTCGAAGATTTCAAAAAAATCGGGTTTGCCAATATCGGGGTAAGTTTCGATGGCACGGAAAAAACTCACAACTATATCCGCCAGCGGAAAGATGGCTTCAAACGCACAGTGGAAGCGATGGAAAAAATGACTGCTGCCAACTTACGCTACTGTGCGGTCAGTCAGATTTCCAACATCAACCTTAACGAACTGGATGATATCCGGCAAATCCTTCTCGATGTCGGTTGCAAACAATGGCGTATCCAAATGACAACTTCGACCGGCAGAATGGAGTCCGACTTAGTGCTATCACTGGATAATTACCCGAAACTCATCAACAAGATTATTGAATACAAGAATGATAATACCATAGATATCGATGCCGGAGAAAATATCGGCTACTATGGCTGCTTGGGATTGAAGTTGACCGATGGTATGCCGTATCTCGGATGTTTTGCAGGGACAAGGGTAGCGGGTATATCATCCAATGGCAATGTCAAGGGCTGCCTGTCCATGCCGGAACAGTTTGTAGAGGGTAACATCCGTAATTCTTCCTTCACGGAAATATGGAACAACCCTGATAACTTCGCATACAACCGCAAGTTTACAAAAGAAACAGCATCCGGAGCCTGCTATGATTGTAAGTATCTTCCACTGTGTCGCGGTGGTTGTACGACAACCTCGGTTTCGGCAACGGGTGAACGAGCAAACAATCCATACTGTATCTACCAGATTGAGCAAAAACAGGGTGTTGCCTGCGCTGATAATGAAATGATAACCAGTCTTCTCGAACGATTCAAAGAGCCTGATACTGAAGGAGCCAGCACTTCTTGAACCAAAAGAAGCAACCCGTTACCCTATTTGTCTATCCGTCCTGTTTTCACTATCCACCCGGTATGGAACGGGTAGAAATAAAAACATCACAACTTCTACTGGCTTCATACCTTGCGAAATGGTATCCGGTGAGTTATGCCGATTTTGAAATATCAATCGGTAGACCGAATACCAAAATTCAAATTCGCAGGTATAAGCGAAAGGTTACCGAATACCTTGAAAAACAGGAATTTGATATTCTTGCCCTCTCATGCTGGACCAGCCTTTCCTATCAGGCAACCCTGACAGTCGCTCGTATTTGCCGGGAACTGTACCCGGAGAAAATCATTGTTGTCGGAGGATATCATCCTTCCGCACGACCGGAGGAATTTATCACCGACGACAACACTGTTGACTATGTTATCTGCGGCGAAGGGGAAAAAGCCCTCAGGGAGATTATCGAACAGGTCAAAACAGCAGGTAAACCGACAACAACACAAATTATAAGAAGCCAGTCACTGACTGCCGAGGAAATCATAGAATGTAACTGGAACCTCGTTGAGCAGTTTGTACGACAGCATTTTCCTGATGGATTAGGGAATCTTTACATGTACCTTTCCCGCGGTTGTCCGTTTAGTTGTTCTTTCTGCATGGAACCCCTCAAAGATCAGCACTGGCGGGCATTTTCACCACAACAGGCAATAAGGCACATCAAACAGGTACTGAATCAGTTTCACCCGGGCGCTATTGCCCTCTCGGATGCCTGTTTCGGAATGCGTCCCGGATGGCGGAAAGAGTTTTTCCGGCTGTTGGAGGAAATCTCCCCCGATTGCTGGCTTGTGTTTGAGACCAGACCGGAGTATCTTGACAAAGAGGATATAAAACTCCTTGCTGATTTGAATGTGGAAGTGCAATTCGGTATTGAAAGTTGTTCGGATGATATGTTGCGAATCATGAATAAAACTCGTCAGCCACAGAAGTTTCTTTCCCGGTTTCTCGAAGTAAGTCGCTGGTTATCCGAATACGGCATTCTCCATCGAGCCAACCTCATTTTTAACCACCCGGGAGAAACACCCAAAACATTGCAGGAGACATTCACCTTTATGGATAACGCCCTGCAGGAACAAGATTCTTCGCTTATCTGGGTAAGTCATGGCTACATGCACTTTCCCGGCTGCGAAGTCGATACGAACCGTCAGTTCTACGAACAGAAATATGGAAGCAGGTTTCTTGCTCCTGAGTGGTGGAAAGGCGAGGATGACCAGTACCACAGCAGTTTGAAAGTTATTCCTTCCCGTGAGTTAGATGGCGACAAAGTAACAGTATGGGAACGAATGTTTGCTGAACGACAGGAGGCGATGAAACACGCTTTGTCACCAAAAGCAAGAACATTCGCCGCCCGTAAGTATTACCCAAACTGGCAACATGACTCTCACCACCCACAAATATAAACGACTCTGGGGGTTCCTCCGCCCGTACTGGCACCTCGAAGTCATCACGTTCCTTGTGATGATTGTCATTTCCGCTTTGATTCTTGCTCTTCCGTTGGCAGTGCAGTACATGATTGATGTACTCATTCCCAGCCTGATTGCTTCATCAAAAGGGACGATTGATTTCAAACCGGTTATCAACTTCGGGCTGTTTCTGGTTGGTATTTATTTTCTCAATGTCCTCTTTTCATGGCTCCGTGATTATCTTGCCGGGAAAATCGGCGCCAATATCATCGCCGATATCCGTCTGATGCTCTTTGAGCGACTGGAAAACTCTTCACTGCGTTTTTTCCAGACTCATGAAGTTGGCGAGATTATGTCCCGTCTGCTTAACGATGTTGCCCGCATTCAGAATCTGCTTACCTCGACATTACTGATGTTTCTCACCAATATCCTGATGCTTGCCGTCATGCTGATATACCTGTTCTCGGTGAACTGGCTGTTAACTCTTGTTGCTCTTGTACCGGTTCCGATGACGATTATCCTCTCACGTCGTTTCGGTCGTTTGTTGAACCAGATTACACGACGCTTACAAGAAACCATAGCAAAGTTCTCTGCCCGTTTGCAGGAAGCATTTCTCTTTATCCGCACCACCAAGGCATTCAATCAGGAACAGCGGGAGGTCAAAAAAGCTCGTTCCCTGCTGCAAGAACTAACAGGGTTATATATAAAAAACAGTGTCACCTCGTCTCTTGCCATGAATTTTGTCTATTTTGTCAATATGCTTGGTCCTGTTGTTGTTCTTTCGTGGGGAACCTATCTCGTTGCCAGCGGGGCGTTCAAGCTTGGTGAATTGATTGCTTTTTACCTGTTGCTGACCTACCTCTACTCCCCTATCAGGGACCTTGCATCGGTAAACATTGAAGTGCAGTCGGCAATGGCAAGTGTTGACAGGATTTTCGAATATCTCGACCTTCCGCCTGCGGTTGTCGAAGTACCCAACACTACCATCCCATCGCATATTGAAGGTGAGATTACCCTTGATAATGTCTTCTTCCGGTATAAAGATAATTCATTCGGGATTCGTAATCTCAGCCTACATATCGCACCGAGAGAAAATATCGCTATTGTTGGTCCATCCGGTTCGGGGAAAACAACCCTGGTGAACCTGATTATGCGGTTTTTCGACCCCCAGTCGGGTACTATTTCCCTCGATGGACATGACTTAAGACAGCTCTCTCTCAAGTTTCTGCGTGAATGTATCGGCTTGGTTGACCAGGACCCCATGCTTTTCAAAGCCAGTCTCCGTGAAAATATTGCATATTCCAAACCCGATGCCACCATGGAAGAGATTACTCAAGCCGCACGTATTGCCAATATCCATGACTTTATCGAACAACTTCCACAAAAGTATGATAGTGAAGTCGGTGAGCGAGGTGTTACTCTTTCAGGAGGAGAAAAACAGCGGATTTGCCTTGCCCGGGCGGTACTGAAAGACCCCCGCATTTTGATACTCGATGAAGCAACCTCGGCACTCGACTCCAACTCGGAACAACTTATTCAGGAATCTTTGAAAAAAATCCTGACCGATAAAACCGCCATTATCATAGCTCATCGCTTCTCGACCATTCAGCATGCCCACCGCATTATTGTCCTTGATACGGGTACTATTACCGCTCAGGGGAGCCATCAAGAACTCATGGAAACCTCCCCTCTCTATCGAGACCTTGCTCAGAAACAATTACGGGAATAAGCAAATTATAATTCCGGTCACTTAACACCTGTTTCGGAATTATTATTCAAATATAAGTTGACACCCCGTTGTATTTTCGGATATATTGCATCTACAAGGGTAAGATTTGGTCAGATCCATTGTACGGTCAGGGCATATATCCCGAGGAGTCTCAACAAATGGCAAGTAACCGTGGTATTCAAATATTTTCCTTTCTCTTCTTGCGTAATGACATTGATTTAATTTATTTATGAAATCGCAATTGTGGTCTGGCATAGCGATATCAGATACTCTGGAAAGCGGTTGGTTTAAGTGGTCCCTGATGCGGGGGAAGTAATGAGTGGGTATATAAAAAAATTCGTCCGGGAGCGAATGAAAGGTATGTTAGCAAAGGGATCCACCCTATGAGCAAATCCAAAAAGCTCAAGTTGCTGAAAAAAAACGATACTCCCGGCACAGAAATATCAGCAATCACAACAGAAAGTGAATTGCTGTTTGAAACTATTGACACCATTGCAGCGCCAGTATTGGTAATTGATAGCGATAATACTATTCTTGTTGTTAATACCTCTGCACAACAACTATTCCGAGGTACGCAGGAAGCTATTATCCAACAACCCGTTCAAAAGCTGTTACCGGACTGGTTATACTCACCTTAGATGGAAACAGTTCCACTACTTGCAAAGCGGCTTGATAACTCGATATTTCATACAGAGATTAGTGTAAAATCAATAGTCTTGGATGACCAGCCGCTTCAGGTACTGACAATTCATACTAAACCCGACCACTCCCAACAGGAATCAATATCTTCTCCTTCAAATGAAACTGATTTAACAACTGCCGAAACAAATGATAAAGAGCCGTTTTTCAAAGAGCTCTTTGAAGAAGCGCCTCTTGCCTACCATGCCCTGGATGAAAAAGGCAATATCGTCGATGTCAATCTTGCCTGGTCGGAATTGACCGGTTATCCTCGTCAGGAGAGTATCGGACGCTGGTTCGGCGAGTTCCTCAAACCGGACTACCAGGAACGATACCGTGATTCCCTTGCGTATTTCAAGGAACTGGGGTTCAAATCCGGGGTACAGTATGAACTGATTCGCAAAGATGGCTCCTCTATTATCGTTTCCATAGATGGAAGAATCGGATACGACAAACAGGGAAAGTTCCGACTCTGCCATTGTATTATACAGAATATTACCGAACAAAAACAGGCCGAACAGGCTCTCAGGGAAAGTGAAGAAAAATACCGGGCGGTCCTCGAAAAAAGCGCTGATAATATTTTCCTGATGGATGTGGAAACATGACGTATTCTTGAAGCAAACAACTCACTGCAAAAATTACTGGGATATTCTCAGGAAGAACTCACCCAGTTAACCGGTTATGATTTTATCGCTCACCCGAAAGAAGAAATTGACAGGAATATCCGCAAGATTGTTGCACAAAAAAAATCCCATCTTGGCGAACGGAAATATCGTCGCAAGGACGGTTCGCTCGTTGATGTAGATGTAACAGTAAGTGTTTTTGAATACCAAAACAGACAGGTAATGTCGGTCGTTTCACGGGATATAACCGAGCGAAAACAGGCAGAACGTAACCTTCGGGAAAGTGAAGAAAAGTTCCGCAATCTTTCCCAGGAAATTTCGGATGGTGTTGCTATCACAATCGATGGTAAGAACCATTGGGTAAACAAGGCGTTTTGTGACATATTCGGCTATTCCGAAGAAGAAGTCATCGGGAAAGGTCCCGAATTTCTGATTGCTCAGGATGAATTACCAGTATTGATCGAACGGATGAAAAAACGTCTCGACGGGAATGATGTCCCTGAGCGGTATGAAATGAAAGCGGTTCGCAAGGATGGAACAAGCATAATAATTGAGGTTCACGCAAAAGTCATCCGGTTCGGTGAACAACCGGCTATTCAACTGGTTATCCGGGATATTACCGAACAAAAAGAAGCTGAACAAAAACTGCAACAGCAAAATGAATTTCTTACTACCATCATCGAAGCATTGGCACATCCTTTTTATGTTATTAACACGGAAGACTTCAGCATCGTTATGGCAAACTCAGCAGCCAAAGCAACCAAAGCCATAGGAACAAGCACCTGCTACACCCTGATTCATGGAAAGGATAAACCTTGCGACAGCAAAGAATATCCTTGCCCGGTACTCGATGTTCAAAAGACAAAAAAACCCATCCAGGTTGAACACATACACATCGATGCCAATGGGAACGAACGTATATTCAGCGTGCATGGTTATCCCATACTCGATAAACATGGCGAAGTAAAACAGGTTATCGAATATGCTATTGATATAACCGATCAGAAACAAGCCGAAGCTGCCCTGCAACAATCCGAAAAGGAATACCGCGGTCTGTTTGAACATGCACACGATGCTATTATTATCTTTGAACCTGAACATGAAATTGTACTTGATGTAAATCAACGAGCATGTGAACTGTATGGTTTTGAGCGTTCTCAGTTTATCGGTATGTCGCTGGAGGAAATAACCAAAGATGTCCCCCGAGGGAAGAAGTATATTCAGACAACGCTTGACAACCGTACGTTTCACTCTTTTGAAACAGTGAATTATAAATCTGACGGCACCGAGATGACTATCGAGGTCAATGCCTCGGTCGTTGATTACAAAGGTCAACAGGCAATCTTAAGTATAAATCGTGATATTACAGAGCGAATAGTTGCAGAACGGAAACTACGGGAAAGTGAAGAACGGTTCCGCCAACTGTCTGAAGCAGCCGAAGAAGGAATCGTTATCCATAGTCAGGGAATTGTTTTTGATGTAAACAAAGCATTTATCCGCATGTTTGGATATTCACCGGAAGAGTTAATCGGAAGCAGCCTTGAAAAACTTGCGACACCGGAATCGTGGGAAACAATTATGCGAAAAGTTGCTCAGAATGATGATGACCCCTATGAAGTAACCGGAGTTGCTAAAGATGGTCACCATGTCCATTGTCTTGTTGTTGGTAAACCATATACCTACCAGGGGGAAACATTACGAGTCGCGGCAGTTCGTGATATCACAACACTGAAACATACCCAAAAAGCACTGCAACAAAAAGCAGACTTTGAAAACCTCGTCACCCATATATCAACCCAGTTTATCAACTTAAAACCCCATGAGCTGGATTTCCAAATTGAACAAGCATTACAAAGTATCGGGAAGTTCGTACATGTTGATCGAAGTTATGTCTTTTTATATGATGCCCAAAATCAAACCATGAGCAATACTCATGAATGGTGTGCGAAAGGTATCTCTCCGGAGAAAGATAATCTCCAAAATATCCCAACTGCAAGTTTACCATACTTCTGGAATTATATGGTAAATAAACAAGTATTTCATGTGCCGGATGTTTCCAAACTCCCTCCTGAAGCAGATGCTGAACAAAAGGAATTCACTCGGGAACGTATCAAGTCATTAATATGTGTCCCTATGATGACAGCAGGTTCACTGGTAGGATTTCTTGGGTTTGACAGTGTCAAAGAACACAAACATTGGTCTGAGGAAAGTATTACCTTACTGAAAATTGTAGGTGAAATATTTGTAAATACTCTACAACGTATTCGTGCCGAAGAAGCTATACGGGAAAGTGAAGAACGATTCCGAAAAGTGTTCGAAGATTCCCATATCGGCATGGCGATAATTGATAAAAAACATCGCTTTATCAGCGCCAACAAATCGCTTTGTGCCATGCTTGGTTATACTGAAGATGAACTTAAAAACATGACCTTCCTGGATATCACCCATAAAGACGATGTCCAATCAGGAAAAGAACAGGCACAAAAGATATTTGATGGAGAGGTTCCCTACTATCAGGCTGAAAAACGATATATCAAAAAGAATGGAGAAGTACTATGGGGTTCATTAACCGTCTCCGTCATGCGTGATGAAAACGGAAATGTTATGTACACCCTCCCGATGGTAGTGGACATTACGGAACGTAAAAAAGCAGAGGAAGCATTAAGTGTCGCCATGGAGGAACTTCGCGCCGAACGCGAAGCTCTCGCTGAAAAAAATATCGCCTTAAAACAGATTCTTGGTCACATTGAAGCTGAACGCCGGGATTATAAAGAAAAACTATGTCGCGATGTAGAAGAAGCAATCTCATCGGTTATTTCACAATTGCGTTTAATCGTTGATAAAAAATACGAACATGAACTTGAAGCGCTTGATATCACCCTTCAAGGTATCCTTGGAAAAGATTTCAAAGACTTTTCCGAACGAATGTCCAAACTGACTCCGCGTGAACTGGAAATTTGTAACCTGATAAAAGAAGGCCAAACATCAAAACAAATTGCCAGCAGCCTGAATTTATCACTGCTAACAGTCCATAAACACCGGGAACAAATCCGTAAAAAACTTGGCATTATCAATAAAAGTATAAATTTAAGTACATATTTGAAATCACACTCCTAAAAATAAATACGTATTAAATACGCAATCATTTCGTATTGTTTTTATACCGTTAATCACATTATATATGCATGGACGTTGTGGAGCCAGTTATCGACTA
>JAJRZL010000204.1 GCA_024275255.1 Candidatus Zixiibacteriota bacterium
GTCACTGTAAGCAGGGTCGAGGTATATTTCTACCGCATTTGCCATTGTTTTCGAGTAGTCGTACAGTTTGAAAGGTTCTGCAAATAAATCGTCAAACGATGTCAGCCGGTAGGGAATATCCAACGGAAAACGGTTCCAGTATCCGGCTGGGCGGTACCCAAGCTCAGCCCTGGTGAAATTGACTTCTTGTAGAATCATTCCCAGCACATCGGTCGTGTTCTGAGAATGCTGGGTATATCCGTAACTCGGAAAGAGCATAAAAACTATTGCAAGAATAATGATAATTTTTTGCATTATGGGTTCCTTTTTTCATTGTTTCTTTGATACATAAAGTAGTACACTATAGCATGATGGAGCTATAAAAAAATAATTTAGTCGGAGGTGAAATTGAAACGTTTCCTGTATGTGTTAGGTGTTAGCCTGCTGAGTATTGCCCTTATCGGCGGGTGTGTAAAAAAAGTAGAAAAGACAAAAGCCGATGTTGCCAAGGCGGATACAACCTTTAAGCAGGCAACCTTATTTGAAGGAGAGAAACACTTGGCTAATGTCCGCCAGTTGACTTTCGGAGGGCAAAATGCCGAAGCGTATTTTTCTTATGATGCCAGCGAATTGATTTTTCAATCAACACGCGATTCTCTGAAATGCGATGCTATTTTTCGCATGAATGCCGACGGCTCCAATGTCCGCATGGTTTCCTCAGGTAAGGGTGTGACCACTTGTGCTTTTATCGCTCCCGATAATAAATCGATTATCTATTGTTCCACTCACCTGGGAGGTGATGATTGTCCTCCAAAACCAGATATGTCGCTTGGATATGTCTGGGCGCTCTATGATACGTATGATATTTTCAAGGCAAACCCGGATGGTTCCAATGTCGTTCGTTTGACCGATACTCCCGGCTATGATGCGGAGTGTGTGTTCTCTCCCCAGGGTGATAAAATCCTGTTTACTTCTGTTCGTACCGGTGACCTTGAGCTGTTTACCATGGACCCTGATGGCAGCAATGTTGAGCAAATTACGGATATTCCCGGCTATGATGGTGGCGGATTCTTTTCTTTTGACGGGAAATGGATTGTCTGGCGGGCATCACGCCCAACCGGCAAAGCTCTTGAAGATTATCGAAAGCTGCTTAAAAAGGGTTTAATCAGACCATCACATCTTGAAATATACGTGATGAACTTAGAAGACCGCAAACCGATACAGTTGACCGACAACGGCGCTGCTAATTTTGGTCCGTACTTTTTCCCTGATGGGAAACGGGTTATTTTTGTCTCGAACATGGATGATCCAAAGGGACGTAACTTCGATTTATATACGGTTGATGTCGCTACGAAAAAAGTTGAGCGGATAACATACAACCCGACCTTTGACGGGTTTCCCATGTTTTCCCATGATGGGCAGAAGCTGGTTTTTTGCTCCAACCGTGATAATAAAGTGCGTGGCGAAACAAATGTATTTATCTGTGACTGGGTTGATTGAGCATTAGTTTGATATAAGCAGTTTATACCAGCAGGTTTTACAGGTCAGGTCGTTTGAGAAACACCTGACCTGTTTGTTTACTCTCTTTATTCCTTTGCTATTTTCTTTTTTGTGCGATAACACAGATACGGTTGGTATGCCTATCTGCGTTTTGAAATGTGAAGCATCGGTAGAACCCTTTTACGGTAAACCCAGCCTTATTGAGTAGTGTTCGGATTTGACTGTTGCTATACCCGTATTCCACGTGCAGTTCGTCAAAACGGCTCCATGTTTTCCCGGCACGACGAAAGAATGTCACCTGCAGAGTTGCTGATTTATTCTTATTACTGTACTTGTTCTTCCAAATCCAGGCTACATTTTCATGAGCCTCGGCATAGACCTGGTTTCCCCAGATAGTTTTGAGAGCGGTAGGAGTGTTCATATCAAAAATAAACCATCCTCCGGGATGAAGATGTTGTTGGACCGACTGGAACGCCGTACCCAGTTCACGAGGGCTTTTCATGTAGTTTAAGGAATCATAGAAACATGTTATCAGGTCGAATTGCCTGCTTTTACGGGAGTTGCCGGTTAGTAATAATTTGAATTTCGGAAGTTGTTTGTGATAGAGAGTTATCTTTTTCCCACGGAGTTTTCTTGCTGCAATAGCCAGCATGGCGGCGCTGCCGTCAAGCCCGCTCATCTGCAATCCATGATTGAAAAAAAGCTCAAGAGCAGTGCCGGTTCCGCAACAGAGATCGAGAGCAGAAGTTACATGGATGCGAAACCGCCTGATAATATCCATGGTATAAGCGACCATCTGGACGGAATGCCGGTCAGCTCCCATCAGGTCATAGACCGTGGCAAAATCTGAATATGCGTTTTTTACTTTCACAGGCACTCTTTTGTTTCTCGCTGTTCCGTGTTTGTCGACAATTCTGGTAAGCTATCATTCTGAGCCGAAAATACAATGATATTCTGTACGAAGTGATAAGCAAAACAAACCCCATAGCGGGCACTATGGGGTTTGTTTGCGCTGGGCACCCCCCCTCAGAGAAGAGAGGGCCACGCGGGATGATAGCTCCTTCCGATCATTTCAGAAGGATCATTTTCTTTGACTCGGTAAAACTACCGGCGCGGAGACGGTAGAAGTACACACCGGAGGCATACTTACTGGCGTCCCATTCAATTTTCATATAACCGGCATCCTCTTCGCCACTGAAGCTTTCAACCTGCTGACCCAGAATATTGTAGATGGTGATATTCCAATCGGTTTTGACCGGTAATGCAAATTCAATAATGGTAATCGGGTTGAACGGGTTCGGGTAGTTCTGCGAGAGGGAGAATTTATCAGGTAAGGTATTCAGTTTGGCATGGAGGATATACCCGTTGTAAGAGCCGAGTTCAATATTTTTGATTTTATAATTGTCGTTCAGGCACAGCACGTTGCCTTTTTCAAGGTATGCTTTTCCGTGAATGTCATAGACCAGCACTCGTGTGACTTTGCCATCGTAATTGTATTCCAGAGCCATGTCACCGGCTTCGGGAAGCAGGGTCGGTTCCGCTTTGCCTTCCACAATCAGGAACATGGCGCCAACTTTATAGTCCGTATCGGCTATTGCTATTGTGCCATTATCAATGCTCATCTCGACTTCATACGAACTGTTGGGGTCGAGTTTCGGGTACGGCAGGGCATCGCCAACAATGACTCGAGTCAGATATACAAGGTCGGCAACAGACAGCGGGATACCATCAGCATTGACATCACTGGCGGCGGTTTGCCCCTGCAGGTTGATGTTGAAAACACCTAAACCATGGACAAAATACTTACTGTAGAGTACCGCATCGGCAATTTCGTAGGCAAGACCGTTCAGGTTCAAGTCACCGCGGGCGTCGATGGAGTCGGCACAGGCGATATCAATACCGCCGTTGGTAAAGTCCACACACCGTATCGGAGCCGGTTTCCCGGGACCGCCACCTTCAAGGCAGAAATCAGGATCGCCGAAGTAAGTCGGGAAGACACCGCTGTAATTGGTAATATCATTCAGTTCGAAATCAAAGACATTACGGGAAATCCACAGCGTATCACCCATACGGGACGAGAAGGTATTGTCGTTACAATCGAGCCAGAAGAATTGAACCGGAGCATACTGGCATTCATAGGTACGGTCGTTTGTGACTGTGAACTCAATAGTTGCCAGCGAACCAAGCATACCATCGAGGAAACAGCCGGGGTGATATGCACCGTTGTTTGTTTCGGCAATGGAAACAATACGGAGTAACCCCGACGGGCATCCGGAACCGCAGTTGCCATTGGCTCCTTGTCGGTAGGTAAAGTATTCCCAACCGCAATCTTCAATCAGGGACCCCGGCAGGACATTATTTACGTTCAACGCAGAGATATCGTATGCAATCAGCATATCGAAACCGCCAATTTCCTTACCGGAACCATATTGATAAATATGTACCTGTTCGGTGCTGCCTTGGAAGGAATTATGGGTCTTTTCAATCTGTACATGCAGGCACTGGTCGATGATAACTTCAATACAAAGTGAATCAACTACCTGTGCACCGCACGCATCAGTTGCGGTTATTTCGAAACAGTATGTTCCCGTGGTGTCAGCATTGAAACAAATCTGTTCAGTCGCGTTATTATAAGTGCCTATCGGTGTTACTGTCACACTGCTCAGGTTGTCATCGACATCGTTCGGGTCGATATCAAAACATACCTGTCCGACTACATCAAGGTAGGCGGTAAAGTTCGGCGGAAGTCCAAGAGTGGGAGGTGAATTGAAATCGACGGTGATATACGTAGTATCATACGTTACCGCACCGCA
>JAJRZL010000205.1 GCA_024275255.1 Candidatus Zixiibacteriota bacterium
ACACCTGTTTTCGGAAATGTGGTGGGGGGAGGATTCGAACCTCCGAAGGCTTCGCCGACAGATTTACAGTCTGTTCCCTTTGGCCGCTCGGGAACCCCACCAATCTGGTATATCGGCAGCGATATGTACGCCGCAACGACGTGACTATTTAATAATCTCACGGCAAAAAAGCAACGGAAATCTTATAAAAAATTAACGGTTGTAATCCGTTTCCCTACATGGATTCAAGGCTATTTTGCAACCAATTCCTTATCTGTCGGGCTTACTTCTTGAGCCGGTTCAACAACAGTACCTGATGGAGAAGGTGCTGGTTCAGTTGTAACCTCCGACTCAACCCCGGAAACTTTATCGGTAATACCAACAAAGTCTTCCGGAGCCACCCGGCTCCAGTGTTCTAACGAAGTCAGGAAATCATACGGTGAATGGAACCCCATATTAGTCAATACCTGCGGAATAATATGGGTTGGGGTGGCTGCTTTCTTTACTCTGACAGGATGAATAGGGTTCTTGAATCCCCAGACTTTTTGCACAAACTTTGCCGCCGGCAAAAGCATCCAGAGAGGAATCGGCATCACAACCGCCCGGCAATCCAAAAATGATTTGATTTTCTCAACTAAACTCCCCAACGGTTCCGTTGGGGTTTCGACATAGTTATAGATTACCTCGCTGTCATCACGATCCATCATGAACTCGATGCTATCAAGGAATCCATAAATATAGCCGTACGATTTATAAATTGACGGCGATCCCGGAAATGCAAAGTATCCTTTTTTTATTGCTTTTATCATACGCATGATATTGCCCGGATCACCCGGACCATAGAGTACCCCGGGACGGGATATAATAAGCCGCCTCCCCCGTTTTGCCTGACGCCAAAACTGGTGGATAACCTCCGCCGGGTACTTAGACCCGCCATAGGGAGTAATCGGTTTTATCGGTGAAGCCTCATCGGTGGGATGATATGTCGGTCCATATACGGAAATACTGCTGGTAAAATAGATATTATCACAACTCACCGCCTTGGCATATTCACACACATGCTTCGCACCGGGGAGATTGGTTTCATAATACTCATAAGGTTCATGTCCCGGCTCTCTGTGAATAGCTGCCAGATTGAAAATCCACTCCGGCGACTCCGGCACCAAGCCAAGAGGAATCTGTTTGCGGACATCAGTTATTGATGTTGTAATTCCCGGTGTGCCTTGTAGAGATGCAGGACGAATATCTGCTACATGTACATGAGAGAACCTTCCGGTCTCAAGAAAACGTTTGGCAAGATGTGTTCCGACAAATCCTGCCCCTCCGAATATTATACAGCAACTCATGATGTCAATCCTGTTTCCAGTATGTTGTATTCATACTTAATTTTCTTTTTATCGAGACAGGTAATCTATCTTCAAAAGTACCTAATTTATATCCTATCAATTTCATCCCTGTCCGTAGCAATGCTGATGGGATTAATTCCACTTGGTGGGTTGACAAGTAATGCAGTTCAGATTTCACAAAACGCATACCCTCACCTTCTGCTTTACCAAACATCCGGCGAATCCAGGGATCACGAGCATGAAATACACCAATATCAAAATATCGCTTGAATTCCTGTATAATGGAATAATTATGAGAATGGTAAACTGTGGCATCGGCACAATATGCAATTTTCCACCCTGCCTGAATCAACTTTGATGCTGCGTAGGCATCTTCATTTTGAATAGTATGCCGTGGAAATCC
>JAJRZL010000206.1 GCA_024275255.1 Candidatus Zixiibacteriota bacterium
AAAGAAACATTGCCGCCGGTGACCGGCGTTTCAAATACCCGGCAGGCTTCACCCATCCCGGCTACCGCTTCGGAAAATCCGTAGTAGATTTCCGGTTTGTAAGGATTACCAAAATTAAGGCAGTTGGTCACTGCCAGCGGACGACCACCGGAGCAGACAATATTCCGCGCCGCTTCAGCTACCGCGCTCTGAGCGCCCAGCCGGGGGTTGATATAGCAATAGCGACCGTTGCAATCGGTTGTCATCGCCAGTGCTTTGCGAGTCTTACGAAGGCGCAACACCGCCGCGTCGGAACCCGGTCCAACCGCTGTATTGGTGCGGACCATGGAATCATACTGTTCAAATACCCATCCCTTGTGACAGATATTTGGTGCGGAAAGTAAAGTCAGCAGGTCTTCGCTCCAGTTACGCTCAAGGGGATATTCGTTCAGGTCGAGTTTGACTATTTCATCCATGTACGCCGGTCGTTTTGATTCCCGGTGATAAACCGGGGCGCCGCCGCCCAGCACCAGCGATTCCGAGGGTGCCTGCGCAACGATTTCACCGTGCAGTTTCACAGTAAACAGTCCGTCACTGGTGACATGACCAATAATAGTTGAGTCCAGTCCCCATTTATCAAACACCTGTTTGATTTCATCTTCCTTGCCCTTTTTCACACAAACAAGCATCCGTTCCTGTGATTCGGAGAGAAGGATTTCATACGGTATCATCCCTGGTTCGCGAACAGGGACTTTTTCCACGTCAATTTCAATACCGGCATTCCCCTTGGCGGACATTTCCGTACAGGAGCAGGTTATCCCTGCCGCGCCCATATCCTGAACACCAACGATAAGGTCCTTGCGGATTATTTCCAGTGTCGCTTCGACCAGCAGTTTTTCCGTAAACGGATCGCCAATCTGCACTGAAGGACGCTTTTCTTGTGATTTTTCGGTTAACTCTTCAGAGGCAAAGGTAGCGCCGTGGATACCATCACGTCCGGTTTTCGAACCGACAATCATCACCGGGTTACCTTCACCTTTGGCAACTGCTGAAACGATACCGTCAGTTTTCACCAATCCAACCGCCATCGCATTGATAAGCGGGTTCCCGGTGTAGGCTTCATCGAAATAAACTTCTCCCGCGACGGTAGGGACCCCAAAGGAGTTGCCGTAATCGCCGATACCACGCACAACGCCGTCAACAAGATAGCGTACCCGCGGGTTTTCCGGTGAGCCGAACCGCAGGGAATTAAGGCTGGCAATCGGGCGCGCACCCATTGTAAAAATGTCTCGAAGTATCCCCCCGACACCAGTAGCTGCTCCCTGATACGGCTCTACGGCAGAAGGGTGGTTGTGGGATTCGATTTTGAAAACAACCGCCAGGCCATCGCCAATGTCAACCGCCCCGGCATTTTCCTCACCAGCTTTCGCCAGCAGGTTTTTCCCCTCGCGTGGAAGCGTTTTCAGTAGTGCAATAGAGTTTTTGTAAGAACAATGTTCCGACCACATAACCGAGTAGATACCCAGTTCGGTGTAGGTCATTTCCCGCCCGAGGATTTCTTTAATCCGGGCATACTCTTCTTCACTCAGTCCATGCGCTGCAACCATTTCCGGGGTCACAGCCGGTTGCTTATAGACAGCTTCCACAGTTCCTCCTTCAAGTTAGACAGGGAATATAGAATGCGACAACAGAAACGTCAACGGACCTGTGCGAAAAAAGAGGATGAAGAATGAGAATCCCTATTTTCCTATTGTCATTATTCTAAAGTACCAACGCTCGGTTTTGTCCCGGGAAAAAAGAAGAGCACTGTTATGCCTGTAACTCACTCGTGCCGCAAGCATATCCTCACGGGCGTGTTTTATCCACCAGCTCGGTAAATACCGGGAGTTGTGCAAAATATAGATATCAGGTTTCAACGTGCAAAAAGTAGGATGGACAATGCGAAAACGTTTGGTGTCAAGGTCGAGAAAGAAAAACGCATCTGCCCGTGGCTGGAACTGAATCGTATATGGTTCCCGGCGAGGGGGCAGGATTTCAAGGGTGCTCTTGATTCTCTTGATGTCAGTATCGGTAATATATCGAACATTATCCGGTAATATCATTGTTGAGTTGCTCATTTGTTGAGGATAGTGCAGCATGTTTTCAATGAAATGGCGCTGGTATCCCCAATACAACATGACGGCACCGGTAATAATCGGGAGAAGCAGTCTTACCGTATAAAATCGGTTTACCGACAACCGTGATGCAATATCATACATGATATGAATAATACCAATAGTAAGGAACAGATATGCCATGCTCTCGAAAATTTCATACCACATCTCATGTCCGACTCTGTTTATTAGCCATAGGAACACAGCAAGGACTAACAAGGGGAGGACAGCAAGTTGTCTTATTATTGCGTAGAGAAGACTGGCGATGGTAAGCGCAATAAAAATAATGTTTATCGGTGTAAACATGTAACTGATAATATCGCGTGAGCTTTTCCGTGTGAACTGGTAAGACATATCATGGTAGAAATTACTCCAGTCACTGATAACATACCAGCCATATCCAAGCCAAGCCACAATTGCCAGTAACAAAAAGGCAATGTCAATTCGGGAGGGACGAGCAATTGCTCTTCGTATTTCATTATTTAATAAAACAGTTATGATATATGCTCCCATGAAATAAATGCCATTAAAATGAATAAGTGGGCTGATTGCCAGCAGAGCTAATCCTTTCCAGAAATGCCTTCTCAGGAGCAGGACGAATGAAGAAAAGGCGATAACCAGCAATAAGGATTCCATGCGAGCGATATTTCCGCACATGATAAAGTAGCTGTTGATGAAAAAGAACCCGGCAATAAGGAGCGAGACAAGTGCGAATCGTAATCGGGAAAGCATATAAGCGATGAGCATGATACCAACAAGTACCATGACCAACGATATTGTTCGTGCGATACCGAGTGATGCTCCGGTAAGTTTGAAGATTGTTCCCAGCACGATAAAATACCCGGGAGGCATCCAGTAAATAGTTCGCTCCGGGTTCAGTAC
>JAJRZL010000207.1 GCA_024275255.1 Candidatus Zixiibacteriota bacterium
AACGTGGACTCCGGGGCAGCTTCATTTGTTTTACCGCTCGGGGCTACTATCAATATGGATGGGACGGCACTCTATGAAGCGGTAGCCGCGCTCTTTATTGCCCAGATTTACAACATTGATCTATCTATTGGAGCCCAGGTGGTTATATTTTTAACCGCGACACTGGCGTCAATCGGTGCTGCAGGGATTCCACATGCCGGGACGGTGATGATGGTTATTGTTCTCAATGCTGTCGGGCTGCCGCTGGAAGGAATCGGGCTTATCTGGGCAATTGACTGGTTCCTTGACAGATGCCGTACGACTGTCAATGTATGGGGTGATTCTGTTGGAGCAGCAATCATCAGTAACACGAAAGAGTTCAAAACAAGTACCGTAACATCATAGTAAAACGATAACTGTACATTAATGATATTTTCTAAATACTTGACATACAGTCGAGCTCCCATAATCTTGACGAGTAAATCTTTCACTGGATTATTTCAGGAGGTTCCGTGAAAAAGCCTGACAACAACTCAGAAGATTTCAAGCCATTTATCCCGGCATCAACAGTTATCCCGGAAGTTACCTGGAAGGCTATCATTCTTGGCTCACTTATCTCCGTTGTTTTCGGTGTTGCGAATGCGTATCTCGGTTTGAAATTCGGCATGACCGTATCGGCATCAATTCCGGCTGCTGTTATCTCAATGGCTGTACTGCGGCTTTTCTTTAAGAAAGTAACCGTGCTGGAAAACAATATCGTTCAGACTATCGGGTCCGCCGGTGAATCTCTGGCAGCAGGTATTATTTTCACAATCCCGGCATTTTTTATTTGGTCGGCAAATGCCCAGTTAGTTGCTTCGGGATACACCCACGAAGTATCCAAAATGCAGATTTTCTGGCTTTCGATGTTGGGTGGTTCACTCGGAATACTGCTTATGATTCCCTTGAGGAGATACCTTGTTGAACGGGAACATGGAAAACTTGCTTTTCCGGAAGGAACTGCCTGCGCGGAAATAATAGTTGCCGGTGATGAAGGCGGACAAAAAGCAAAAATGGTGTTCTCCGGGATTGGTCTCGGGGCATTATATAAAATAGGAGTTGATACCTTACGGCTCTGGTCCGAATCAGTAAATTATGATTTGAAAGGCGTTTTTCGCGGTGGTACTGTCGGTCTCGATGCTACCCCTGCCCTGCTGGGGGTGGGGTATATCATTGGTCCCCGAATTGCCGCATTAATGCTCAGTGGTGCAGTACTGGGGTATCTTGGTATCAGTCCCCTGATTGCATTTATCGGTGACCAGATTCCGGGAATTATCATTGCCCCCGGTACGATACCAATTAGCGAGATGGATTCCGGGATGTTACGAAATTTCTATATCAAGTATCTTGGTGTCGGAGCCGTGGCATTGGGCGGGTTTGTATCTCTCATCAAGTCATTTCCGGTTATTCTATCATCATTCGGTACAGGATTAAGTGAACTGATGGGAAAACACTCTCAAGCCAGTGCTACCCGTACCGATAAAGATATTCCCATGAAGTGGGTACTCCTTGGTGTCCTTTTTGTCATTATTGCTATCTGGTTGTTACCGGGAACCGAGTTACATATCCTTGGTGCTTTCATGGCGGTACTATTTGGATTTTTCTTCGTCGTGGTAGCGGCTCGGATTGTCGGTATTGTCGGTTCCTCATCTTCTCCTGTTTCTGGAATGACTATTGCCACCCTGCTTGTTACCTCTCTTATTCTTATCTATTTCGGTGTAAAAGGTGTTGCCGGGATGGTTACCGCGATGTCAGTCGGGACTATTGTCTGTATCGCTGTTTGTATGTCCGGTGATATTGCCCAGGATTTGAAAACCGGCTACTTACTTGGAGCCACTCCCTGGAAACAACAGCTCACCGAGTTTATCGGCTTGCTTTTTCCGGCTATTGCAATGGGTTTTACAATATACCTATTAAACGAGCAATACGGATTCGTTGCCGGGGCGACCTCACGTCCACCGCTGGAAGCCCCACAGGCAAATGTCATGGCAACCGTTGTAATGGGCGTTATGAATGCTAATCTTCCCTGGGCGCCTATTATCGTGGGCGGGATGATTGCCCTTGCTATTGAGTTGTTAGGTATTTCATCACTTCCGTTTGCAATCGGGATGTATCTACCATTGTCGTTGTCCACTCCTATTATGCTTGGCGGGTTAATTGCTTTGCTTATCCAAAAACGTTTTCACGGGGATGAATATAAAAATAAACACGAGGGCGGTATCTTGTTTTCTTCCGGGTTAGTTGCGGGCGATGCGCTAATTGGAGTAGCCGGAGCTGCTTTGATAGCCCTGTGGAAAGGGTATGCCAAGTTTCATGACAGCTATACCGGTATGATGGGCACGCTTTCCGGGAGTTTTGGTCCCTGGTTGTCGTTGTTGATGTTTTTTGGATTAGCTGCAGTCCTGGCACATCTGGCATATCATGGCTGGGGGAAACAAAAAGAGAATTAACAACGGAACTGCCGATACTATATGGAGTAACATAAGTAGGAGAGCGGCCTGCTGGCAGATGTCACAGGCCGTGATTATTTCCAAAGGTTGAGAACTGAACGATACAAGATGAAAAAATTTGTTGAGACATACCGCTACCCTATCTTTGTTGTTGCTGTTACTCTTCTGGTGCGCATACTCTATCTTGTTCAACTCAGTCATTCACCCGGTTTTTCAGTGCCGATGGTTGATGAAAAATGGCACTGGCAATGGGCACATAAAATCCTGTCCGGTCCATTTTGGGGAGAAGGTGCATATTTTCGAGCTCCGTTGTACCCGTACCTGCTCGCATTTTTCGCCTGGATAACAAACAGCTCTATTTTCTGGTCAAAACTTCTTCAAATCTTTATCTGTGGCGGAACCGCCTTTTTCATCTATCGTCTTGGAGAACATCTCTTCAGTTGGAAAGAAGGAGTAATAGCCGGGCTGATATATGCCTTTTACGGAACCCTGCTCTACTATGAAGCAATGTTTCTTATTCCAGTGGTATTTCTCTTTTTCACAGTATGGGGGATGTATCGACTTATTGTGTACAAGTCATCGGAATCAATCAGGACCTGGCTTTTTACCGGAATCATTTTTGGACTTGCGGCTATTTCCCGACCGAATATCCTGCTTGTCATGCCCCTGTTACTGCTCTGGCTATTGTTTATCCCGAAAAAGAGCAGACTGTTCACTCAAAGATTCAAAAAACCACTGCTGGTTGGTATTGGACTTATTCTTGTCATTACCCCGGTCACAGTCAGGAACCTGCTGATAACCGGAGATTTTATTCTCATCTCCTCGCAGGGCGGTGTGAATTTTTATATCGGCAACAATGAGGTCGCCAACGGGCTGACTATGCTCATTCCGGAAATCGATCTGAATGAGTCTATCAGTTGGAGTCAGTTCATCCCGGCAACAAACGCTGTCGCCCAACGAATTGCCGGCAGAGAACTGACCGATGCCGAGGTATCATCATTCTGGACTAAACGAACTCTTGACTTTATCAAAAACAATCCCGGCAAATTTCTCGGACTGACATGGCGTAAATTTGTGTATCTTATAAACGGATTTGAAAACAGCGACAATTCCGATATTTATTACGAGCGGAAAAAGTCATCCCTCTATTCCCTGCTGTTGTGGGATTACGGACTGAAATTTCCCTTCGGGTTATTGTTCCCGCTGACCCTTGTCGGTATGTATCTACGTCGAAAAGATTTTGCTAAGCTGCTGCCGGTGTATCTTTTTATCCTTGGCTATATCCCGACAATTGTCCTGTTTCTCGTGACTGCTCGTCACCGCCTGCCGCTGGTTCCTTTTCTGGCAATCATTGCAGCCGGTGGGCTCACCAGCCTTGCTCACCTGATACGAACAAAACAACATCGCCTGCTTTTGTACCCGGTGGTGATTTTTGTTGTTAGCATTGTCATCGTGAATCGTTTGTATTATGAAGAAGGCGGGAGCAACCAGTTCCAGATTCATTTCAACGCCGGAATAAAAAACGAGCATCTTGAAAACTATGCCGAAGCGGAGAAAGAATATCTCGAAGCCGACAAGTATTTTCCTTATTCTTCTTCCCTGCTCAATAACCTTGGGCATGTCCAGTTCCTGCTGAAGAAATACGATGATGCCGACCGCAGTTATCATCGCTCGCTGCGTCTTGATTCCACCTATTTCCGCACGTATAACAACCTTGGGCAACTGGTACAGGAAAAACAGATGCTTGACTCTGCTATTGTTTTGTATAACAAAGCTATTCAGAATTTCAACCCGGATATTGCCAAGAAAAACGAACTCGGACAGATTTACACCAACCTTGCCGCGGCATACGAGCAGGCAGGCAAGCTGGATTCTGCTGCTGATGCCTTCTACAAGGCGCTCAATGCTGCTCCCGAAATGGGGAAAACATATTTCCGCGCCGCTGCTTTCTTTGCCCGTCACGAACAATACGACATAGTTGATACCCTCTATATCCGGGGGATGTATTTCCACGAGTTAAGCGCTACGGATTATTTCAACTGGGGCTTGTCTTACCTGGAGCGGAAACGGTTCAGTGATGGCATCGGGATGATGTTCCGGGCATTGAAACGCGACACGGCACTTTACCAGGCATATTATTGCATTGCTTTTGGGTTATACGAGGGTGGCTATGCGACCGATACGGTGCAGGCATACCTTGACCGATGTTTGAACATCGCCCCGGATTACGAACCGGCAATTACGCTGAAGAAAGAGTTGGAAAAGTAGCGTTGGGGGGGATCTTGTCTCCCTGCTATCTTTCAGATATTTGTCAGGACCACAAGGGTCCTGACCTACGCCTTAATCACTTTCCTTTTCTGTCACCCTTTATTTTCGTCTGTCATCCCTGCGAAAAGGTTTATTGAAAAACCTCAATATTTTCTTTCAAGCACCCTTCGACTCCGCTCAGGGTGACTCGATATTTGTTGTCATTCAACAAGTCATGCTAAGCGGAGGCAAAGCATGACACCCACAAGATAACTTTTTCAACAAGCCCGAAAGCAGGGGTCAGGAAATACAATAATACAAAACCGGATTCCCGCTTTCGGGAGTGTTGAAACACCCTGGTTTTTCTTTTATTTACACTTACTGCCTGGATTAACTCGGGGTGACTTGAAAACATTATCAATCAATACCATGATGAGTCCGCCCGGATGGAAACCATGACTACAATACCCCTCTTTTTCACACTCTCAATACAGAGAGTTTTTTATTCCACTGTTACCCAAAGAAAACGTAAACCTGACCAGCAAATAATCTGCTCAATACTTCTTTCGTCGTTCTATCATGTAGTTGGAGCCGGATTTGCGTTTAGTGATTGTTTTCAAATCAGCCAGCATTTTTGACATCTCACCCGGATGAGTAAAAGTACCGTTACGGTTCAACAACACGGCAATTGAAATCGTGAGAATCGGAAACTGCTCTATTTCTCCCCGCCGATTGGTAGTCGTGATATTTCCCCGTTCGCGGTCCTCATCGTCATAGCGATAGGGAATAAGAGCATCAAAAACCTTGATAATCATTGCGCAGATTTCTTCGACCTGGCTGATAGGAATGACAATAATAAAATCATCACCGGCAACATGCCCGACAAATCCCCCCCGACACAAGTCAAACACCACATCCTTGATAATCCGGGCAGTCAGGTCAATGACCCGGTCCCCCCGCGCATATCCATAGTAGTCATTGTAGGCTTTGAAATTATCCAGGTCAGCATACCCGACCGCAAAATCCGCCTGCAGTTGCAACTGCCGATTAATCTCCCGCTCGATAAGCGATGGTCCCGGCAGCCGGGTGGAAGGATTGACCGCAATATCCCGCCGGTTACGCTCAATCACGCTCCGTATCCGGATAGCGATGAGTTTATCGACCCACTGTCCCCGCAG
>JAJRZL010000208.1 GCA_024275255.1 Candidatus Zixiibacteriota bacterium
ATCGCAGGGGATTGCCATGTGCATATTGGGAAGCCCGGTGATCTGAAATATCGATTCGAGTTCCTGATGAGTAGCTCCATCGGGTCCCACTGAAATACCGCCATGAGCTCCCACAGCCAGCACATTAAAATTGCCATAACAGACAGTAACGCGTAACTGGTCAAGGTTACGGGCAGAAGAAAACACTCCGTATGTACCGAAAACAGGGATTTTACCCTCTTTGGCAAGACCGGCAGCAACAGTAGTCGCATTTTGTTCGGCAACACCGACAGAGATAAACCTCGAACGACGTTCCGGATGTTCTTTATAGAAATCAGCAATTGCAATCGAACCGGAAATATCGGCACCAATACAAACTATTCGTTCATCATCACCGTATTTATCCAACGCTCTGCCAAACCCCATCCGGGTCGGGTCCATTTCTACCTTCATCCGTGAGGAATGATTCCACCAAAAGTCCTCGGAGAATTTCGGTAACTGGTCATCAAGCTGTTTTTCTATTTCCTGTTCATATTGCCGACCATACTCCAGTAAAGCATCAACATCAAAAGTTTCAGCCAACCCCAATTCTTCCAGGAGAGTATCCAGCTCCTGTCGGTCAGGGGCTTTGCCGTGCCACCCGACCTCGTTTTCCATAAAGGATACTCCCTTTCCTTTCACGGTGTGGCAAATCAGTGCTACCGGTTTACCGGTATCGTTGTGGTTTCGGGCAAAATCGAGCTTATCGACAATATCAACCATGTTGTGACCATCAACCTCAATCACATGCCAGTTGAACGCACGGTATTTCTCAACAATTGGCTCGATATTCATTACATCCTGCACCGCGCCGTCTATTTGCAACTTGTTTTTGTCGAGTATGAGAATAAGATTATCCAACTGATGATGCCCGGCTGCCATTGCTGCTTCCCAGATTGAGCCTTCCTGCTGTTCACCGTCAGAGCTGATAACAAACACACGGAAATCTTTATCATCAAGTTTCGCTGCCAAAGCTACCCCGACCCCGACTGAAAATCCCTGCCCTAATGAGCCTGACGAGATTTCCACCCCGGGCAAGTCCAGCCAGTGGGGGTGACCCTGCAGAGGTGAACCAAGTTTACGCAGTTTCATCAATTCTATTTCCGGGAAATATCCGGCAACTGCCAGAGAGGTGTACAGAGCCGGTGCTTTGTGACCCGCTGACCAGATAATCCGATCGCGGTCTTCCCAGGATGGGTCACGGGGTTTATGCTGGGCAATTTTCAAATACAATGCCGCACAGATATCCATAATACTGAGTGTTCCGCCGGAGTGTCCCGAACCTGCCGAATGAAGAGCTATTTCATTCAGACCACGCATATAGTTGGCGCGTTGTACCAGTTCTTCGATTGAATAGTTCGGAATCGTTGATGGAAGGTTCAATTGTTCTTCAGACATCGACCATACCTCAGGTATTATATGATGTTGTTTTCTGCTCTCATCTACTACCTGAGCATATTATTACCTGCAAGGCTGGCTGTCAATTGCTTTCGGGAACGATTTCTCGCCAGAGGGACTTTAGTTTTCCCCTGAGGGAATCTATAGTGCTATTATTAAGAATTACCCGGTCAGCCAGCTTTTGATATTCACGGTAGGGCAACTGTGCTTTCTGCCTTGCGATAGCATCCTTTCTGCTTAGCCCTCGTTTTTCCAGACGCTTGAAACGGGTTTCCTGAGAAGCATGGAGAACAAGGATAAAATCCATTTCATCGGCAATATCCCAGTCAAGCAGCAAGGCGGCATCAACAACGACAACCTTATGCTGCCGGAGTTGTTGCGTAATTTGACGACGCAGTTCTTTCAGCAGGTACGGATGAACCAGGGTATTGAACTGTTGTTTTGACAAATCATCGGCAAAGGCTCGCTTAGCCATCATTTTTCGATTTAGTGCCCCGTTTGCCTTTAAGACATCCGCTCCAAAATGCCGGGCAAGTTTTCGACGCAGCGGTAACGAATTATCTACCACTTCGTGACCGATTTTATCGGCATCAATCACTACCGCTCCAAATGATTGCAATATCTTCGCTGCCGTAGTTTTACCGCTGCCTATTTGACCTGTCAAACCGATAAGCATAGATGCGTCTCAATATATTATCACCTGGGACGTATGTTTACCAAAGTCTTACTTGGCATCCAGCCAATTATCTCCCACGCCGATATCAACAACAATCGGCACTTTCAGCTTGACCGCTTTTTCCATATTCTGTTTTACAATTTTCCGTACTTCATCAAGCTCATCACGATAGACATCAAAAATAAGCTCATCATGTACCTGCAAGACCATCTTTGTATTCATCCCGGACAGTTTTTTATGAATTTTTATCATTGCCACTTTAATCATATCAGCAGCAGTCCCCTGTACAGGGGTATTGATTGCCATCCGTTCGGCAAACTGGCGAATGTTAAAGTTCTTATCCTTGATTTCCGGCAGATTCCGTCTTCGACCGAACAGGGTTACCACATACCCCTTTTCCCGTGCCATCTTTTTTGTCTGCTCCATGTATTCCTTGATACCGGGATATCGCTCAAAATAGGTATCGATAAACGATTTTGCTCCATCCAAATCAAGCTCGGTCTGCTGTGACAACCCGAAAGCGGTGACACCATAAATAACGGCAAAATTGGCTGTCTTCGCGGCACGGCGCTGCTCAGGGGTGACATCTTTTATATCAACACCAAATACTTCCGCCGCCGTGCGGGCATGGATATCTTCCCCTCGTTTGAATGCCTGAATCAACCCTTTATCCTTAGACATGTGAGCAAGGATACGCAGCTCAATTTGCGAATAGTCCGCCACCAATAAGCTGTAATTCTTATCACGTGGTATAAATGCCTTGCGAATCTGCCGCCCTTCTTCAGTCCGAACAGGGATATTTTGCAAGTTCGGATCTGTTGAGGATAACCTGCCGGTTGCAGCGATAGTCTGGTTAAACGAGGTATGCACCCGACCGGTTTTTTCATCCACAAGTTTCGGAAGGGCATCTATATAGGTATTTTTCAGTTTGGTTAACTGGCGAAAATCAAGTATCAGCTTTGGGAACGGGTGCAGCAAAGAAAGCTCTTCCAACACCCGGACATCAGTAGAAAACCCGGTCTTCTTGGCGGTCTTTCCCTTGGTAGGGAGTCCCAATTTATCAAACAGAATATGTGCAAGCTGTTGGGTGGAATTAATATTAAATTCAACTCCGGCAATAGCGTATATCTCTTCCTTGAGCTTTATCAGCTTTTTATCCATTTGACGGGACAGTTTTTTCAGAAAATCAACATCAATGCGAATACCTTCTTCTTCCATAGAAGTCAGCACCCGGATTAAGGGTAGCTCAATGTTATAGTAGAGGTTTTGCTGTTCCTGCTTTTCTATCAACGGCGCCAGGACCCCACGAAGACGATAGGTGTAATCGGCATCCTCAGCGGCATAAAAGGTTGCTTTGTTTATGGGAACAGTGGCAAACGAGCGTTGTTTTTTCCCCGAACCGATAAGCTCCTTGATAGACTGCATCTGGTAATCGAGATATTTCATTGCCAGAAAGTCAAGCGAATGCTGTCGGGAAGTAGGGTCAACCACGTACGATGCCAACATGGTATCAAACCCGATAGGGGTAATATCAATACCATACCGATGAAACACCTCAAGGTCATATTTTATGTTATGTCCGAATTTCTGTACCTTTTTATTTTCCAGAAATGTTTTCACTATGCGGAGGGTCTCATCAAACGGCAGGTTTTGTGCATCAATTTCGGTATGTCCAAGCGGGACATAATATGCCGTCCCAGCCCTGGCACAAAATGATATTCCTACAAGCTCGGCATTGCGGGCATCGAGCGAAGTCGTCTCGGTATCAACCGCAACTTCTTTTTTATCACTGAACGACTTCAGCAGGTTAGTCAACTCATCAACAGTTGTAATAGTATGGTATTCCGCTTTTGGTGATTCAATATTACTGGTATTGTGTAAGATGATTTCGGCATCAGTATCGGGAATAATTTGTTTCAGCAGTCGGGTAAACTCCAACTCGATAAACAACTTTTTTACTGCCTGGTAATCAAAAGGCTTGAGCCGCATCTGTTCGAAATCAACATCAATAGGAATATCAGTTGCAATAGTCACTAACTCTTTTGAAAGTCGGGCAAGCTCGGCATGTTCAGCAATTTTTTGTCGAACCCCCTTGGCTTTAATCTGGTCATAATTATCCAGAATAGCTTCCAGCGAACCGAACTGTTGCAACAAGGTATCTGCCGTTTTGGGACCGATACCGGGAATTCCGGGGATATTGTCCGAACTATCCCCCATCAATGCCAGTTTATCAATTACCTGCTCAGGATAAACCCCGAATTTTTCTTTGACCTCTTCCCTGCCCATTTTCAATGGTTGCCCGGATCGCGGCTGGGGATTGTAAATTTTAATATTGTCATCAACCAACTGGAAATAATCTTTGTCGCCGGTAACACACCAAACTTCCAATCCTTCTTTTTCAGCTTTCCGTGCCAGGGTACCGATAACATCATCAGCCTCGTATCCTTCAAGCTCAAAATGGGCGATATTGAAAGCTTCCACTGCCTGCCGTATTCGTGGAAGTTGCTCCACTAATTCTTCCGGCATTTTCGCACGGGTCGATTTATATTCCGGGTACTGCTCATGTCGAAAAGTCGGCTGTCGTGTATCCCAGGCAACAGCAATATAATCAGGGTGTTCATCTTTGATGATTTTCAACAGGGAATTCACAAAACCGTAGGTCGCCGAGGTGTTTTCCCCCCTGGAGTTAATGAGCGGGTTGCGAATAAAAGCAAAGTATGCCCGGTAAAATATCGCCGAGCCATCAATAAGAAAAATGGTTTTCTTTTTCTCCGTCATTGGTACAGATTCCGACTATTGATATATTCCAGCACACTCAGCGGGATAATTTTCTCCAGGTATTGCATAGATGATTTTGATTCCAGGAGTTTCCGTACTTCGCTTGAAGCAATATCAACCGGTTTTGTTTGTACATATTCAATACTGCCGGGGGGAAAATAATCCGGGGTATCAGGAGCATAACCCGGACGGGTTCCGGCAAGAAAAGGAACCTCCCGCAATAATTTTTCGTAGTTATGCCATTTCTGAATCTGCGTGAGATTGTCGGCTCCAATAACAAACCAAAACCTCGCATCAGGGTATTGCTCTTTCAATGCCCGGATGGTGTCATAGGTATACCCGCTGAGTTTTTTCTCTGTCTCTATTTCACTGATACCAAACGAGGGATAATCCGCAAGCGCCAGCTTCAACATGGCAACCCGGTCGGCAAACGATGCTTTACACTGGTTACGCTTAAACGGATGATAATGCGAGGGAACAAACAGGATTCCGGTCAGGTTTTTGGCTGTTTGTATTTCATCGGCAAGGGTAAGGTGCCCATAATGAACCGGATCAAATGTTCCTCCCAGAATCCCCCATTGTCCGCCAAGTTCAGGTCCCGGCATGTTCTTGCGTGTTTTGCTTTTGGTTGAGTTTGTCAATTTTCTTAATATATGAAACAGCTTTTTTCACTTTTTTATTATCCGGGAAATCCCTGGTAAACTCTTCCCAACACTGGCGGGCATCGGTCATTTTCCCCTTCTTGTACATCTGTTGACAACTATGAAAAGCAGCATCAACTATTTTTTCCCGGGCTTTTTTCACCAGCTTTTCATCATCGGGAAACACCGCGATAAAACTTTCGAACTTTTTTCGGGCTTCGGCATAATTTTTCGATTTATATTCCATCAAGGCATATTGAAACGTAGCCAGTTTTGCATACTTTGTGTCGGTGTATTCATCAATAACAAGCTGGAAATAAATCTTTGCCGCTTTATAGGCACTAATCCGGCTATAGAGGATACCACTGCTATAATACTTATGCGCCATGCGGGTGCGCCCGGCTAAGAGATATTCCTGGGCTTGTCCAAGAAGTTCCGATTCCGGAAAATCAATGATAAAATCTTCAAACAGCTTAAATGCTTTTTTCAGATCACTCTGGTCCAGTCCGTAATGTTGCGGGGTAGCTTCAAAAAACGAAACCGCTTTCATAAAAATGGCTTTTTCGAAATATGCCGAGGACGGGTAATTTGTTGCCAATCGGTTAAACTCGACTGTCGCCAGCTCATAGTCCCTGTTATGATAATAAGACATCGCCAGATAGTATTGTGCGGTATCGACAATAGCATCGCCGGGGTAGTTATACACGACTGTCTGAAAATATTCTATTGCATTAATGTACTTTTTCCTGTCATACTTTTCCTTCCCTTTGAGAAACAGTTCCCGTGCTGACAGTGAAGAAAGGTTCTGAACAGCACTTCCGCAGGAAAGTATCGCCATTGAAATAACAAGCAGTACCAAATAAGCGGTCAGTTGTTTTCTGTAATGAAATACGTAGCTCAAACCCGGTAGGTCTCCTTGAGCATTTTATATGTTTTAATTACTTTATTTATATATTTTTGCGGTAACGGCTTTTTATTTTTCATCATTCCCCGCACCCGCGTTTCCCCCATATTGTATGCCAGCAGTGCTTTCTTTACATCTCCAAATTTCAGTATCTGCTCAAACAGGTGCATTGTCCCCAGGCGAATATTTGCTTCCGGTTTGAACAACGTTTTCGAACCTTCCCAGTCAATATCACTTCTCGATGCCAGATCCTTACCAACAAAGGGCATCACCTGCATCAACCCCCTGGCACCGGTAGCGGATGTCTGCCCCTTTTTGAACGAGGATTCCGTCAGGATTATTGCCAGGATAAACAGCGGGTCATATTCATATTTCTTGCTCTCGGAACAAATAACATCCGTAAGCTCGCGCACCTCTTCATCAGAAAAACCAATCTGGAAATCATCAATAGCCTTAAACACCTGAAGCTTTTCTTCAAGGTCACTGATCCGTGTCTGCTGATAAGCAATCTGCTGCTCCAGATCAAACTTTTCTTTGACCAGATATATCAATAGCGTTGACTGCATGAGGTAAATCACTACCAGCATGATTGCAACTGGTTTTGAAAGGAAAATACCGAGCTTGTCAAACTGTATCATCGTTCAACCCTCGAGTTTACTTCCACGAATATCATATTCCTCAACCGCATCTATTCGTACCCGACAAATTTCACCAACAGTGATATTTTCAGCATGCACATACACAACCGGGTCCACTTCGGGACAGTCACCATACGTCCTGCCCACACCAACCCCTTCATCCATAACAGAGTCAATGATAACGTCCATGGTCGAACCTATCAAGGAGTTATTGTACTCAAATGCAATATCCCGTTGAATTGTCATCAGGGTATCCATGCGTTCTGCCATAACTTCTTGTGGTACATGAGATGCCAACTCGGCAGCAGCGGTTCCATCTTCTTTGGAATAGGTAAAAACACCCATTCGTTCGAACCGGAAATCCCGAACAAAATCACATAATTCTTCAAATTGCTCTTCTGTTTCACCGGGGAACCCAACAATAAATGTTGTCCGAACCACTGCATTATCACTACGGGCTCTGATTTTCTCAAGAAGCCGCTCTGTTGTTTCCCGGTCCGTTTGACGACGCATGGCTTTAAGAATATCGTTGTTTATATGCTGTAACGGTAAGTCAAAATAGTTTACGGTCTTATTGGAATCAGCCAGATACTCGACCAAACCGGGACTGACAGCGGACGGGTATAAATAAAGCAGCCGAATCCACGCTATATCCGTCACTGTTTCCAGCTCCTGCAAAAGATTGACAATTGTCGGTTTCCCGGGTAAGTCATATCCCCAAAGTGTCGCTTCCTGTGAAACCAGAATAAGCTCTTTTTTCCCGTTCTCTGCAAGGAACTGTGCTTCATTCAGGATAGAATCAAGCGGGCGGCTTCGAAAATGACCACGAATTGACGGAATCGCACAATAGCTGCACATACGGTCACATCCATCGGAAATTTTCAGGTATGCATAGGGAAAGTCATCTGATATAAAGCGATGCTTCCAGCTTAAATAGGCAAGTTTGCGGCTGTCCATCTTTATCGTTTTGTGGGGAGTTTTTTTACCATCCACAGCTTGAGCCAGCGAATCAAGCGCTCCCAAGCCAAAAGCGCCGTCAAGCTCCGGCATATCCGACAATAGTTCATCCCCGTATCGCTGTGAAAGGCAACCGGAAGCATAGAGCTTTTTGAGATGCGCAGTCTTTTTTAATTGTCCAAAACGAAGTAACTCATTGATTGATTCTTCTTTTGCCGGGAGAATAAAGCCACAGGTATTGACAATAATTGATTCAGCTTCCTCGGGATTCGCAACCGGTTCGTGTCCGGCGGCAACTAACCGAGCAGTAATATAGTCGGCATCAACATCATTCTTGGGACAACCGAGCTTGTGGACATAAAACTTCATAGGCAATTTATAGCTTTACCCGCTCCACGGAATCAGGAAATACGGGGATAAAAACCGAATCGGGACAGCTATCATTTACTTGCTGTGATAAGAATTGAATCGTATTAAGATCTTCATTGATATCATAAAAAACAATACGACGTAACCGGGAAGCATCAGCAGATAAAAACACGACGAGGGAGTCCGGTATATCATTACCAGTGGAAATATCATCTTTTTTATACAAACGATATTCTTTATCGGGACGGACGACATCAACGGTGTAAAAGTCATCAAGATGCGTCACAAACAACATCTCCCCCGCCGCTGCTTCGGAATCAGGAGGATGCTCTATTGTAACCTGGTTGTTCTCCCTGTTGTAGGAATACAGAAGTTGACTGTCGTAAATATATTCATCCCCACCAATTGTCACATGAAACCTGCCGTCATCGGCAAAATATGCATTCCCGGCTGCAGTATCAATTGTATTAAAAATATCCGATTCTATCGTAGTCACATACTCAAGATACAAACAACCGGCGTTGTGTAACTGCGAGATAATTTCCCCAAACCGACCGGCATCGGAACCTAAAGTCAGGCTACCGAGAGTTAATCCCAGAAACAATGTAAGCAATAGTATTATTGTTATCCTGTTCATCACTTTTCTTTATACGTGGAGGGAGGGCGTTAGTTTGGTTTGTGTTCTGAGGGAGCTGTCCCCGCCGTTTGGAAAAGGGTATCTATATATGCCTGATCGACCAGCACCTCACGAGCCTTGGAG
>JAJRZL010000209.1 GCA_024275255.1 Candidatus Zixiibacteriota bacterium
GCGCACCTTCTGGGGAGTGTTGAAAAACCTTCAAGAAAGAAAAAACGGGTTTATTTCTTTATCTATGTCATTCCCGCGGAAGCGGGAATCCAGCTTTGTATCATAGGGTTACTGGACTCCCGCTTTCGCGGTAGTGACAGAAAATACAGTAGCTTGACCTTTTTCAACAAGCCCTCTGGGGGCTTGTTGAATAACCTCAACATTTTCTTTCAAGCACCCTTCGACTCCGCTCAGGGTGACTTGACATACATTGCTATTCAACAGGGTGACTTGAAAGATATTGCTATTAACAGGGTGACTTGAAAGATATCGTCACTCAACAAGTCATGCTGAGTCCGCACAGGCGGAAAGCATGACACCCGCAAGATAACTTGTTCAACACTCTCCTTGGGGTGCGGGTTCTTTTCCTGAAGTTGTAAAGCAACATATCTTTTTACTGAACAGACACTCTACCCGAGCGGTGAATTACCCTATTATCAAAACTACAAGAGTCTTGAGCGTTTCAGCAATAAAGACAAGAGTGGCTATGTAAATTATGTGAAATAATACACTTTTTGATTGACCGACTTTCGGGCACTTTATATCTTGACCGCCATGAAAGGAAACGCAATATGAGTAGCACACAAGTTTCATCAACTCCCGTACAAGTTGCAGCGCCCTCGAACACTTTGACAACCTCAATTGGACGTAAAGTGTTTATGGCTATTACCGGATTTTTGTTATTCGGGTGGCTTGTCGGTCACATGATTGGGAACCTTCAGATATTTCTGGGGCAGGACAAGCTCAATGCTTATGCGCTGACTTTGAAACATCTGGCATCTGTTATCTGGATTGTCAGAATAGTCATGCTGGCGGTAATAAGCATTCATGTCTTCTATGGTATCACTCTCTGGCTGCGAAACAGAGCGTCCCGACCTGTGAAATATGTCAAAGAAGCTACGGTTCAGGCGACACTTGCATCGCGTACAATGATCTGGACCGGGCTGGGGTTGTTCCTGTTCATTGTGTACCATTTGCTGCATTATACGTTTATAGTTACAAATCCGCAGTATGCTGACTTGCATGACTCGCTGGGACGTCATGATGTGTACTCGATGGTAATTTTAGGATTCCAGAATTACCTTATTTCCATTGTGTACATTGTTGCCATGTTTTGTTTGTCTTATCACCTGAGTCATGCGTTGGCAAGTTTTCTGCAAACATTGGGCTGGAATAAGACCGAGGTCCAGCCGCTCATTAAAAAGATAGGTTATACTGTTGCGACCCTGATGTTTCTCGGGTTCAGTTCAATCCCTATAGCCGTGTTGCTCGGGATTGTCACACTGCCGGGAGGAGGACACTAATATGAAGCTCGATTCAAAGATTCCATCCGGTCCTCTGGCAGAGAAGTGGACAAAACACAAGTTCGATTTGAAACTTGTCAGTCCTGCCAACAAGCGTAAGTACAAAATTATCATTGTCGGTACCGGGCTGGCCGGCGGTTCAGCGGCAGCGACACTTGCGGAGCTGGGGTACAATGTTTCTGTCTTCTGTTACCAGGACAGTCCCCGCCGTGCGCATAGTATTGCTGCCCAGGGGGGGATTAACGCAGCTAAAAATTACCAGAATGACGGTGATTCGGTCTGGCGTTTGTTTTATGATACTATCAAGGGTGGTGATTTCCGCTCTCGTGAAGCCAATACCTACCGTCTGGCTGAAGTAAGCTCGAATATCATTGACCAATGTGTTGCCCAGGGTGTTCCTTTTGCTCGTGAATATGGTGGCTTGCTTGCCAACCGCTCGTTTGGTGGGGCACAGGTCTCCCGTACGTTTTATGCACGAGGACAAACAGGGCAGCAATTGCTCCTTGGCGCCTATTCCGCCCTGTCCCGTCAAATCGGAAAAGGGCAGGTAAAGATGTTCCCCCGCTCCGAAATGCTCGAACTGGTAGTCGTTGATGGACATGCCAAGGGTATCGTGGTGCGAAATATGATTACCGGTGAAATTACATCACATTCGGCAGATGCGATTGTACTGGCAACCGGTGGGTACGGCAATGTCTTTTACCTATCAACAAACGCCAAGGGTTGTAATGTCACTGCTGCGTATCGGGCATATAAGCAGGGAGCATTGTTTGCCAACCCATGCTATACGCAGATTCATCCGACCTGTATTCCAAAGAGTGGTGATTACCAGTCCAAGCTTACCTTGATGTCGGAATCACTACGGAATGACGGTCGTATCTGGGTCCCCAAAAAGAAGGGCGATACCCGTCCACCGAATGAGATTCCCGAAGATGAACGGGATTATTACCTTGAGCGGAAGTATCCGAGTTTCGGTAACCTTGCTCCTCGCGATATTTCTTCGCGTAGTGCGAAGGAAGTCTGCGATGAAGGGCGCGGAGTCGGTGAAACCGGTCAGGGTGTTTATCTTGATTTCTCCGATGCTATCAAACGGTTGGGCGAGGATGTTATTCGTGACCGTTATGGTAACCTGTTCCAGATGTACGAGCGGATAACCGGTGAGGACCCGTACAAAGTACCGATGCGGATTTACCCGGCATCACACTATACAATGGGCGGGTTGTGGGTTGATTACAATCTCGAAAGTAATATCCCCGGATTGTTTGTTATCGGTGAAGCAAATTTTTCCGATCACGGAGCCAATCGTCTTGGAGCCAGTGCGCTTATGCAGGGATTGGCTGACGGCTACTTTGTGTTGCCGTACACTATCGGTAACTACCTTGCCCGAGCTGGGTACGGACCTCCCGGAACGGACCATGCCGAGTTCAAACGGGGAGAGTCGGAAGCGCAAAATAAAATAAAGAAACTTCTTTCCATAAATGGGAAACGGTCTGCAGATTCTTTCCACCGTGAGCTCGGCAATATCATGTGGGAATACTGCGGAATGGCACGCAACGAAGCCGGTTTGAAAAAAGCGCTTGAGCTGATTCCGGCATTGCGGGAAGAGTTCTGGCAGAATGTGAAAGTTGCCGGTGAAAATGAAGAGCTGAACCAGTCGCTGGAGCTTGCCGGTCGGGTCGCTGATTTTCTTGAGTTTGCGGAAATCATGTGCTGGGATGCCCTGACCCGTGAGGAATCGTGCGGTGCGCATTTCCGTGAAGAGTATCAGACCGAAGAAGGGGAAGCGCTGAGAAACGATAAGAAATATGCTTATGTTTCCTGCTGGGAATATAAAGGAGTAGGCGCCAAACCGGAATTACATAAAGAGCCGTTGGAGTTTGAAAACGTGGAACTGGCGACAAGGAGTTACAAATAATGAATTTGACACTTTACGTCTGGCGCCAGAAGAATGCTCAGGATAAGGGGCACATGGAAACATACGAAGCCAGAGATGTCTCGCCCCATATGTCATTCCTTGAAATGCTCGATGTGGTCAACGAGCAGCTTCTTCTCGATGGCAAAGAACCGATTGCATTCGACCATGATTGCCGTGAAGGTATCTGCGGTATGTGTTCCATGACTATCAACGGTATTCCGCATGGACCCGAAAAAGGGACTACTGTCTGCCAGTTACACATGCGGCATTTCCATGATGGCGATAAAATCTATATCGAACCCTGGCGCGCAAGAGCTTTTCCGGTGGTGAAAGACCTGATTGTCGATCGCACAGCCTTTGACCGTATCATGCAGGCTGGCGGGTTTATCTCGGTCAATACCGGTGGAACACCCGATGCTAATACTATCCCGATATCCAAGAAAGCTGCGGATACGGCGATGGATGCGGCGGCATGTATCGGCTGCGGGGCATGTGTCGCGGCATGTAAGAATGCTTCGGCAATGCTGTTTGTATCGGCGAAAGTCTCGCACCTGGTCAATTTACCGCAGGGAAAAATCGAGGCGGCGGAACGTGTTCGCAAGATGGTGGCGCAGATGGATAAAGAGGGATTCGGCAACTGCACCAACTATGACGAATGCGAAGCTGTCTGCCCGAAGGAGATTCCGGTCAAGTTCATCGCCCAGATGAACCGGGAGTTCCTGAAGGCGAAGTTTAAGAAATAAGAACATAGATACATGTATATAAGGCAGGAGTCTTGTGCTCCTGCCTTGTTACTATGCTATTCTGTCTTTAATTTCTATTATATTTTCCCCCAATTTTTTATTAAGTCACCTTATTTATTATTCTGTTACTTTTTTACACCCAATGTACTTTCTGCAATTATTGTGGAAGGATATGTTGAAACCCTCAATATTTTTCAGGCACCCTTCGACTCCGCTCGGGGTGACTTGATAATTATTGCCACGGTGGCGCACCCCTTGGGTGCGTTTACTGTTCTTTTTACAATGTGCAAGCATAAATAAAGCAGCTCCTCACTGCAAGCAGTGAACCGCCTGCCTTTGACTCCACACAGGGTGACCTGAAAGTTATTCTCATTCAACAAGTCATGCTGAGCGGAGTCGAAGCATGACACCCGCAAGATAACTTTTTCAACAGAACCTTTGGTGGACTCATCCGGAACCCCGCTTTCTTGATTCGTAAGACAGTCGTTTGTATATGTTGAGCTACGTAGTTTTTTGTCTCTCAATACCTTGCGGTAATATCTTTAGAAGTGTGTAAAAGACAAAAGGTGTATCCTACAGTTTACAATAACCAGTAAAGGAGACACCTCATGTCGTATCAAGAATTGTCTTTCGACAGCCACAACGTAGCAATCTGTATGTCCGAGGTCA
>JAJRZL010000210.1 GCA_024275255.1 Candidatus Zixiibacteriota bacterium
CTCTTGCGTTAGTCACACAGGTTATCGGATGGTGGGCGATATCAAAATCATTACCAAGTATATCGGCATCACGTAGCGGTTTGGCGTTATTGCTTCAACCTGTATTAGCAACGGTATGGGGAGTGATATTTTTCAATGAATACCTGACATTAGTACAGATAATCGGTGCCACTGTTACTTTGGCTGCCATTTACCTTGGCAGTGTGAGGGAGAGCACCAGAGTAAGAAACAATCAACAAGTCTGATATATAAAAAGCCGGAACCTGCAATAGTTCCGACTTTTTTATTATTAGCGTTCAAATACTATTCTGCCGCCAAGGATGGTTCTGTACACCTGACCGCTGAGTTTCCATCCAACAAAGGGGGAGTTTCGGGAACGGGAGCGGAACTTTTTCGCATTCACTGTCCATTTTTTATTGGGGTCGATGATGGTAATATCGGCAATTGCTCCCGATTCGAGAGTCCCACCGGGGATATTAAGAATACGTGCCGGATTATATGTCATCTTTCGGATGGCATCTGCCCAGCTAAGGTAGCCCTTATCAATGATGAATGTTTTTATCAAGCCTAATGTTGTTTCCAGTCCAATCATACCCGGAGGAGCAAGATCAAATTCGCAGTCTTTTTCTTCTTCCGAGTGGGGAGCATGGTCAGAAGTGATACAATCAATCGTACCATCGACAAGACCTTCAATAACAGCCAGCCGGTCTTCCTCGGTACGCAGGGGAGGGTTTACCCGTAGATTGGTGTTGAATTCTTTTCCAATTTCTTTATCGGTCAATACCAGGTGATGAGGGGTAGCTTCTGCGGTGATATTGAGCCCTTCCTGTTTTGCTTGCCGAATGGCTTCTACCGCTAAACGAGTGGATATATGCTGGAAGTGTACCCGACCGCCAGTCAAGCGACAAAGAGCAATATCCCGCAGCACCGCTATTTCTTCTGCAACAGCCGGTGCCCCTTTCATCCCCAGCCGGGTGGATTCGAATGATTCATTCATAATCGCACCAGCACAGAGCTGTTGATCTTCCGCATGCTGCATAACCGGAATATCAAACATCCGGGCATATTCCAAAGCTCGCCGCATTACTTCAGCATTCTGGACATATTGTCCGTCATCGGTAATAGCAACCGCCCCCATTTTCACCAGGTCACCTATCTCGGAAAGCTCTTCACCGGCAGTACCTTTCGTAACCGCACCTACCACGAACACCCGGGCATCAGCATCTTTCGCACGATCCTGTACGAATTTGACTGTTTCCTGATTATCTATTCTCGGAGTGGTATTTGGCATGCAACAAACAGTTGTGAATCCACCTGCTGCTGCTGCTTTACAACCTGATTCCACAGTTTCTTCGTCTTCTCGGCCAGGTTCACGAAGGTGTACATGGATATCAATCAATCCCGGAACAACGAGCTTATCGGTGGCATCAATCTTCTGGTGCTCATCGAGGTTCTTCAGCTCATTGCGTATCGAAGCAGAATCGGTCTCGATTTTTACGATTTTTCCGTCTTTGATAAAGATATGTCCGTCTTTACCGAAACCGAGTTCGGGGTCAATAACACGACCGTTGATAATTACCAGGTCATATTTTTTACTTGTCATGCTACCTCCCCTTCTTCCATATCGCGTCCACGAAGTAAATACAAAACTGCCATCCTCACTGCCTGACCATTGGTAACCTGATCAAGGATAACCGAATGCTCGCCATCGGCAACTTCACTGGTTATCTCAAGCCCTCGATTCATGGGACCGGGGTGCATAATAGTGTAATTCTTGTTGAGTCGTTTTAATCGTTCTTTGTTGATACCGAACAGGTTGGTGTATTCACGCTGGGAGGGGAAGAGTCCTGCCTGCTGACGTTCCAATTGGATACGCATAACATTCACTACATCTGCGCCATCAAGCGCTTCATCAATGTTGTTGTACACATCGCATCCAAACTTTTCCACTTCATACGGCAGCAGGGTTGCCGGACCGCACAATGCTACAGAGGCTCCCATTGTTTTTAGTCCCCAGATATTAGAGCGGATGACCCGCGAGTGTTTTACATCACCAACCAGTACCACCCGCAATCCTTCAAGCGTGCCATATTTCTTTCGAATGGTGTACATATCCAATAGTGCCTGGGTAGGGTGTTCATGAGAACCATCTCCGGCATTGATGATATTGGCATCAACACATTTAGTGAGAAAATACGGGGCACCGGAGGAACTGTGTCGAACAACCACCATATCAATTTTCATAGCTTCGATATTTTGAACCGTATCCCGAAGCGATTCACCTTTTTTCACTGAAGAAGTCGAGGTCGAAAAGCTAATAGTATCAGCCGAAAGTCGTTTTTCTGCCAACTCAAATGAAATTCGGGTACGGGTTGAAGGCTCATAAAACAGGTTCAGAACGGTGATACCGCGAAGCGTAGGGACCTTTTTGATAGTTCGTTCCAGGACTTCCCGGAAGGTTTCAGCAGTATCCAAAATAAGCTGGATATCTTCACGCGGTACTCCTTCAAGCCCGAGCAGATGTCGAGAACTCAAACGACTCATTTTTTCTTCCCCCTTGTAGTTTTCTCCGTCGTTTTCCCTGATTTTGTTTTTGAGCTTTTCCTCGAATCATTTCCCTTGATTACGTACACTCTGTCAATCCCTTCTTTTTCTTTCACCTCGAGAACAACCCGGTCAGTTTTGGCAGTGGGAATATTGACTCCTACATAATCCGCTTTGATGGGAAGCTCCCGATGTCCCCTGTCAACCAGCACTGCCAGTTGAATTGTTTTCGGGCGTCCAAAGTCGTTTATCTGGTTCAGGGCAGCACGAATCGTCCGACCAGTGAAGAGCACATCATCAATAAGTATGACATTCCGGTCAACAACATCGAATAATATCTCTGTCCGTTGGACAATGGGTTGGTCAAGCTTGGAATGGACATCATCTCGGTACAGACTGATATCCATCAAACCGACAGGCACATCAACCCCTTCCAGTTCTTTAATTATTTTTGCTATCCTACGGGCAAGGAATACCCCCCGTGTCACAATTCCGATAATAACCAGCGACTCTGCTCCGGAGTTGTGCTCAAGAATTTCATGAGCTATGCGAGTCAGGGCGCGGCTTATCTTTTTCTCATCAAGAATGATATCTTGCTTTACCGGCAAAAACACCTCCCATGTTGCAATAACTTGTTATAATGAAAATAATATCTCTTTTCAGACTTATTAGAAAGCGGTGCTGTGAAAAATAAAACTTTTTCATTTATCAAACCTTTGGGACCTCACCGGATCACCTTAAAAGGGGTCATCAGATGACCACTATGCCGTTATTGGCTTGAGGGAGATTATAATGTTTCCAGCAGCTATGTCAAGTCACATTATAAAAAAAGCCGCTTTTTACAAGCGGCTTTTAGATAATACCATATTAGTATTTTATTTCGGAGCTTTTGACCAGGCAGGGTTCCTATCCAGTCCCGGTCCGGTTATCCGACTCGGTTTGGTACCGGTGATATCACAAACCCATACGGAGCCGTCAGTCGTGGAAAAAGTTAACCATTTGGAATTGGGAGAGAAGGAAGGCGGAACTGTGTATAGGTACGTACCGGGTGGGGGAGTGAAAACCTTGTAATGTTCTTTAAGGTCGGGCGTAGCAATATATAACCCGCCATCATCAATGTTGTTATCAACGTATGCCAGCCATTTCCCATCAGGCGACCAGGCAGGCGCAACCTTTTTTAAGTTCATTTTTGACTGGGCGATAATGGAGTCAATCGGTACCATGAATTTGTCACGCGGAAGAAGAACCAAACCTTGTGGACTCAGGTTGTAAAAAGCCACACAGGCAATCAATCCTTCGGGGCTCATGGAAGGGGACATTAAGAAGTTATCCCCAAAATTCCGCCAATCTTTTCTGAGTACCGTGAAATCACTGCCGTCAAGCGCCATTGTACAAACCTGGTAATTCGGACCACCGGCATTTACGTAGTTGGCATTCATGTCCTTATAGAACACGATGGTTCTTCCGTCAAAGGTGATTTCAGGATCACGGCTACCGAGGTCGTCCGTAAGACGGTTCCACCACAGGGTATTATTGGCGTAGGCGGAATCAAGGAAGGCATAAAATAAGTCATACACCTTGTGCCGTCCACCGACTATCCCATCCGGACCTTTCAAATCGACTAACCCGGAGCGGGTAAACAGGATGCGTTTCCCGTCGGCAGTCCATGTCAAACGTCCGTCGGCATTGTTGGATTGACAGATAAGCTCTTGATTCCTGCCGTATGGATTCATCACCCAAATATTGCCGTTGCGAATAAAGGCAATTTTACCCTCTGGTTTTCCCAGCGGTCCTGCTTTTTCGGGGGGTAATTTCTCCGCAGCAGATAGTAATAATGGTAACAGAACAATAAGTGATACTATTTGTATCAAGCGTTTTCCAAGCAGTTCGTTCTTGGTAATCAAGTTATGCTACTCCTTTTTAGGTTGACTAATTTCGTTAATAAATAGACAGGTTGAACCGCTTGTCAACTCAAATACTTAACTCCGATTACCAGTGGAAATACCGTTTTACTTCAATTTTTCCACGGAATCCTGAAAGATCCAAATCGACACGACTATCGGCTGTCCCGTCATAGGTTATCACAATTTCTTCATCTTGTGAGTTATACCACGCAACATTGGTAAAGTTTAGATACAAATAGCTGAAATCTGCTCCCAGAGCTAAGTCGAGGAAATTCAATGGGTAATCTACACCAAAACCAAGAGAAAAACTGGGGGCAGAGCCCTTAAAGGTGGTATTTTCCGGGACTGGTGTAGATGTTGCCAGATTGAGGTTTTCAAATTCCTGCCACAGATCCCAGTTGGTCCAGTAATAACCGACAGTTCCGCCGATATGGAAAGATATATCTTTAACCGGTTTTTGTGGTTGCGGGGGATTTGTGATATAGTATTTCAAACCCGTGTTGATACCGTATGTCGTAATTTCACTGACAAGGTTCGTTACTGTTGTGGGGGTGCCGTTTGGTGGGTCATAAGTAAATGAGCCCGACTGGTTTGTACCCATTTTAAGCCAGTACTCTCCGCCGAATGTCCAGGCAAACCTGTTTTGCATTACAACCCCCATGTCAAACCCGAAAGCGGTGGCTTTATCGAGTCCGGGAATGCTGGTATTGGTAAAATGCCGGGAAACGAGGGTAGCAAAATCATTATATGATGAACTCCGGTTTATACGGTCAACGCTGAAGTTGACAGAAATCCAGGAAAGTTTCTGGGTATGTTTTTGCTCTGTTTTCTTAAGGTATTTTTGAACTATTTCCTCTTCTGTCTGGGCATTAACGCTGGTTCCAACGATGAACATACAGATAACAAAGAATACTGCTACATAACGCATGATTTCCTCCATCAGCCTTACTTTTTATTGCTTTTCTGGATTATCGGTCTCAACAGGAAGTTTCTTGATTTGTTTTAGCCTGCTAATTTGCTGAAAATAGTGAAAATCTGGCATAAAAAAACAGGTGGAAAACCACCTGTTTTTTTATGTGAGAGCTATAATCCGAAATCTTCTATTCTTTTTCGTGAGAATAATCCAATCCGGCAAGCTGTGAATATAGATGCCAACGTCGGTTGCAGTCTCTTTGTCCAAGCTCCAACAGCTTACGTGCCCGCTCCGGATCCCTGGCTTTCAGTGACCGGAAACGGTTCTCAGCATACGCATACTCTTCAAAGCTTATCGTTGGTGCTTTGCTGTCCAGTTGAAGCGGGTTTTTGCCCTGATCAATCAGTGCCGGGTTATAACGATAGAGCAGCCAATGACCTGATTTAACAGCCAAATCTTCAGCTTCAAGTCCAAGAGCCATATTAATACCGTGAGCAATACAATGAGAATAGCAAATCAGGATGGAAGGACCGTCATAATGCTCAGCCTCAACCATCGCTTTAACAGTCTGGTTATGGCTGGCACCAATGGCAACCTGGGCTACATAGACATTCCCGTATGACATCATCATTAACCCAAGGTCTTTTTTTGGTAATGGCTTCCCGGCAGCAGCAAATTTGGCAGTCGATGCTCTCGGAGTGGCTTTGGACATCTGTCCACCAGTGTTGGAATAGACCTCGGTGTCGAGAACGAGCAGGTTGACATTTCGTCCGGAAGCAAGCACATGGTCAAGACCACCGAACCCGATATCATACGCCCAGCCGTCACCACCTATTATCCAGACTGATTTGTTGACGAGGAAATCTGCAATATCTTTTAATGTCTCAACTTTATCGCTTGGTTGCAGGGATGCAAGTCGTTCCTTGAGGGCAGCAACACGTTCACGCTGTTTTTCTATGCCTTCCTGTGAGTTCTGGTCGGCATTACGAATTTCATCGTACATTTCAGGAACCAGTTCCTGTGTCAGCATGAGAGCATATTCTTTGAGCTTGTCGGCAGTAAGACGCATCCCCATTCCGAATTCGGCGTTGTCTTCGAACAAAGAATTGGACCAGGCAGGTCCCCGACCATCGGAACGCTGACAATACGGGGTGGTCGGAAGGTTACCGCCATAAATGGAACTGCATCCGGTGGCGTTGGCACATAGTGCTCTGTCACCGAAAAGCTGGGTCATCAGTTTCACGTATGGCGTTTCACCACAACCTGCGCAAGCGCCGGAAAATTCAAAGAGTGGTTTCACAAACTGTGAACCCTTGACTGTTTCAATATTGAACAATTTCTGGTCCGGCTCAGGGAGCACATTCAGGAAGAAGTCCCAGTTTTTGCGCTCCTGCTCACGTAATGGTATCTGGGGATACATATTGATTGCTTTTCTATCGGTTTTGTTGCCGTCTTCGTCTTTGGCAACAACCGGACAGGCATGGACACATATTTCACATCCGGTACAATCTTCCGGAGCAACTTGCAAGCTGTACATCAAACCGGCAAACTGTTTTGTCTTTGCTTCAACGGATTTGAATTCTTCCGGTGCGTTATCAAGGTATTTCTTGTCGTACACTTTAGGTCTGATGGCAGCATGGGGGCAGACAATAGAGCAGATATTACACTGGATACAGGTATCCGGCTCCCATACAGGGATTTCAACAGCAATATTCCGTTTTTCATACTGGGTCGTACCAGTGATATAGGTGCCATCATTGGGAAAAGCTGAAACCGGAAGCTCATCACCCCGATTGGCAATCATTTCTGCCGTAACCGCTTTGACAAACTCAGGTGCATAATCCGGGACAATCGGCGGTTTTGTTATCTTGCTGGTGACTTTATGTGGGTATTTGACCTCTTTTAATGCTTCAACAGCACCGTCAACGGCAGCAAAGTTCATATTGACGACTTTTTCGCCTTTATCGCCATATGTTTTAACGATTGCATCCTTGATAGCTTCAATAGCTTTTTCCCTGGTAAGGATTCCCGAAATCAGGAAAAATGCTGTTTGCATTATCATGTTGATACGTGCACCCAGCCCCAGTTCTTTTGCGAGGGAAATAGCGTCAATAACATAAAACTTCGCTTTTTTATCAATCAGTTGCTGTTGCACTTCACGAGGGATTTTGTTCCAGACTTCTTCAGGACCAAAGGGTGAGTTCAACAGGAACGTACCACCCTCAACAAGTTTATCAATCATGTCATACTTTTCAAGAAATGAGAAGTTATGACAGGCGACAAACTGAGCTGAAGTAATCAAGTATGGTTTGCGAATAAGCTTTTTCCCGAATCTCAAATGCGAAACGGTAATTGCTCCTGCTTTCTTGGAGTCATAGACAAAATAACCCTGGGCATAATTATCCGTGTTGGAACCGATAATTTTAATTGAATTTTTGTTGGCGCCAACCGTTCCATCGGAACCAAGACCAAAGAACAGCCCTCGGAAGTTCTCACCTTCAAGGCTGAAACTGTGATCCGGCTCAAGAGAAGTCATTGTAACATCATCTTTGATACCAACAGTGAAGTGATCTTTCGGATTCTCCTGAGCCAGATTGTCATAAATGGCTTTTGCCATGGGAGGATTAAATTCCTTGGAACCTAAACCGTACCGTCCGCCAATAACCAATGGGTGTGTTTTGAACGGTGCAACCCCTTTATCGAGCGCTTCGTTGATTGCTGCCTGTACATCGGTGTACATTGGCTCACCAACCGCACCCGGTTCTTTTGTCCGGTCAAGTACGGCAATTCGTTCAACAGTCGGTGGAAGCGCTTTGACAAAATGTTCTGCCGAGAAAGGACGATACAGCCGTACTTTGATAACACCGACTTTTTCACCTTTCTCAACCAGGGCATCGACCGTTTCGTGCATCACTTCTGCACCGGTCCCCATGATAACTGCCACATGGGTTGCTTCTGGATGACCGATATAATCAAACAGATGGTACTGCCTGCCAACAATCATGGCAAACTGGTCCATCGCTCGTTGCATGATATCAGGAGCTGCATCGTAAAACCGGTTAATTGTTTCACGATGCTGGAAAAAGACATCAGGATTCTGAGAAGTTCCTTTGATTGTCGGGTGATCGGGGGAGAGAGCACGTTCACGATGAGCGGCAATCAATTTCTGGTCAAGCATAGCCCGCATGTCATCAAAAGAGATTTCTTCCACTTTCTGAACTTCATGGGAAGTACGGAAACCATCAAAAAAGTGCACAAATGGAATGCGGCTTTCAAGGGCAGCTCGCTGTGTAATGAGAGCAAAGTCCATAACTTCCTGCACCGAACCGGAAGCCATCAATCCAAAACCGGTTGAGCGGGTAGCCATAACATCACTATGGTCACCGAAAATCGACAGAGCATGTGTCGCCACCGATCGAGCGGAAACATGGAAAACAGTTGGCGTTAACTCACCGGCAATTTTGAACATGTTCGGTATCATAAGTAACAAACCCTGAGAGGCGGTAAACGTAGTCGTTAATGCTCCTGTTGTCAGAGCGCCGTGTACCGCACCGGAAGCACCACCTTCCGATTGCATCTCTACGACATCGGGGATAACTCCCCAGATATTTTTTTCACCACGGGCAGATTTCTCGTCAGCTATTTCTCCCATTACCGATGAAGGAGTGATAGGATAAATGGCAATAACCTCGTTGGTAGCGTGGGCAACATATGCAGCGGCGGTATTCCCGTCGATTGTTACCATGCGACGTTTCAGATTCTTCCCGTTTTGTTTTTTATCTTCCATTGGTGCAACAGCTTCATGTGCCATTATGTAACTCCTGATGGTTAAGTCTAACCTTACAACCTTTTGAATAATTATCGGCAATTACTCGAGCTTTGAAAGGGTAATTCCTTCCTGACTTTGGTATTTACCTTTTTTATCCTTATACGATGTATTACATATATCGGATGTTTCTAAAAATAATAATTGAGCAATTCCTTCACCGGCATAGAGACGTACCGGAACCGGAGCGGTATTTGCCAGTGAAATCGTTGCATACCCTTCCCATTCCGGCTCGAACGGGGTAACATTTACCACTATCCCACATCGGGCATAGGTTGATTTTCCTGAACAAATGGTGATTATTCCTCGCGGGATACGGAAATATTCTTCCGAGCGGGCTAAGAGATACGAGTTTGCAGGAAGCAGAATGGAATCGGCTTGTATATCGGTAAATAAATCTCCCTTTATTGATTTCGGGTCAATAGCAGCAGCAGAAGATAAATTGAGGACTTTAAACTCATGGGACAGCCTGAAATCATACCCGTAGCAAGATACACCAAAACTTATCCCGGTACGTATCTGGGTTTCAGCAAACGGCTCAATCATCCTTTGTTCATGAGCCATTTTTATAATCCAATGGTCCGGCTTAACTGCCATAAGAGCCTATCCTCCTCTTTCCTCAATTCGTGGGCGGGAAGATAATGCTTTCACACGTGTATGTAAACCAGAATATTACAATTTTCAGGTCACGAGGAGGTAATTACCTTTTCGTGTTTTTGCCAGTTGACCAAGTCAGCCAGGGTATATGTTTCAAAGACAGAAACAAGTTTATTCTCGGCTAATATCATCAGTTCCCGAAGGGCGCAGAATCCTTCTTTGGGACAAGTTGACCGATCAGTTATACATTTCATCAAATGATAAGGACCCTGGATTGCTTCTAATATTTCCTTCAGGGTTAATTCGGCGGGATCTTTTGCAAGAGTAAAGCCACCACGGACACCTCTGTGTGACCTGACAATTCCGGCTTTGGTGAGTGATTGGAAAATCTTGGCAAGGAATTTTTCTGGTATATTCTGAACTTCCGCAATCTCGGATAATGGTGTGACTCGGTTTCGCTCTTGTTCTGCAAGGTACAAAATACCGTGTACGCCATACTCTTCTGCTCTTGTAAATTGCATAATATTCTCTCTTTGTATAATAAATGGGTTATGATTACAAAGACCACACACTAACTTTCAGATGTTTGACCTACTCTTCAATTGAGTGATACAATACAAAATATAGACTAATTAGTCAAATGGTAATTACTACAAAAATGTCTTTATTTGGTCGGAAATGGCTTGTGCTGTATAGATTTATCGAGAAAATCAACAGTTTGTCATGGCAATGTCATGGTATGGTCATGGTTTTGTCATGTTGTATTCCCAAGTGATATGTTGTGATAAAATGAATAATATCACGTGAAATAACATGTGACAGGTATGGTGAATGACAAAGCCACAACGCCGTTGACTTATTATGAATTCATCGTACTTTATGTTATGTTGTGTGAACTATAAAACGGGAAGAATATGACCGATAATAACAATACCGCCAAGCGTGGTCTGCTCATTGTCTATACCGGTAATGGAAAAGGGAAGACAACCGCAGCGCTGGGGATGTGCGTACGGGCAGTGGGGTATAACTGGCATATTTGCCTTATCCAGTTTGTAAAAGGGAGCTGGAAATATGGCGAGCTGAAAGGGTTGAAACGACTCGAACCAAATGTTGAGTTACACCTTGTCGGAGAGGGATTTGTTGGGATTGTCGATGATACCAAGGATTTTGAAGAGCATCAGAAAGCAGCAAAAAAAGGGATAGAATTAGCAGTTGAAAAAATACGTTCCCGGAAGTACCCACTGGTAATTCTCGATGAATTGAATGTTGCTCTGGATCTGGGTTTGGTTTCGGATGAAGACGTGGAAATGATACTTGACGAGTGTCCCGAAGATGTGAATCTTGTCATTACCGGTCGTTCTGCTCGTAACTGGTTAATCGAACGGGCGGATCTCGTGACCGAAATGAAGGAAATTAAACATCCCTACCAAAAAGGTATTACCGCACAAAAAGGGATTGACTGGTAGTGAAAAATAAAAGAAAGTGCGAACCGGTTCAGGTCGTTGGTGTTATAGGGTCTGTAAGTAATTAACAGGTAGGAAAGTAGTACTTGTAAAATATAAGGAGTGGTTCATGGCTGAAGATAAACGGTATGATATTATTATCGTTGGAGCGGGTCCGGGTGGGCTAACTGCCGGTTTGTATGGTGCTCGGGCTAACCTGAAGACAGTTTGTCTTGAGAAATATCTTCCTGGTGGACAAATTGCCAACACTGAGGAAGTGGAGGATTACCCAGGATTTGAGCATATTTCCGGCAGTGAGCTGGCTATGAAAATGGCTGACCATGCGAAAAAGTTTGGTTTACAGATAGAAATGGAAGAAGTGGAAGAGGTGTATGTCGATGGTGACGATCGTGTTGCCCGATGTGCTTCGGGGAATATTTACCGTGCTCCAACAGTAATCCTGTCAACCGGTGGTTCGCCGATTTTTTTGAATGTTCCCGGTGAAAAAGAATATACCGGAAAAGGGGTATCATACTGTGCTATTTGTGATGGCGCTTTTTTCCGTGACCAGGTTATCGCTGTTGTCGGGGGTGGAGATGCCGCGGTGGAAGAAGGGATGTTTCTTACGAAATTTGGCTCAAAGGTCTATATTATCCATCGCCGTGATAAATTACGGGCACAGAAAATCATTCAACAGCGGGCGTTTGCAAATGAGAAAATCGAGTTTATCTGGGATACAGTTGTGGAATCAATAAACGGTGATGGGAACAAGGTCTCCAGTTTATCGCTAAAAAATGTGAAAACCGGGGAAAAATCGACCCTTGATATCGGAGCGGTTTTTGTTTTTATCGGGTTCCGCCCCAATTCTAATATCACCCGGGAAGCACTGCGCAAGGACCAGGGCGGGTATATCCTGACTGATGAAAAGATGGAAACATCTATTAAGGGCATATTTGCCTGTGGTGATGTCCGATCGCAACTGGTTCGCCAGATTACCAATGCCGTTGGTGATGGTACTACTGCTGCAGTAGCTGCGGAAAAATATATTGAAGCCTTACATGATAAAGATATCGCCAACGTGAAGTAAACAGTACCGATAAATTAAGAGAATAGCTGTTTAGCCGAAAAATAGATAGATAACAGCGGCAAACGCTTTTTCTTGTTTTTATTGGCGATTATAGAGTTTGTTTTTTGTATAAATTATAGCTGTTGTTTGCAGGTGAGTCATTACGTATAAGTAAGTTTACCTGTTAGAAATATCTGGGAGTGGTGTGCGCTGATTTATTTTCAGCCACCTGACGTTAGAGTCGGGCATTCCCCCTCCACCACTCCCGGTATTATTTTTCTCTCAATTCTTCTCCGGTCAACGTTTTCATTCATTTACCGATATAACACATGATGAATACTATTAAGAAAACATTTTTCCAACGGTTGTTTCCGGGACATAAACCGGGCCTGATGATAAGACTCAGTCATCTTATTGTTCTCCAGGTGCTGTTTATTTTTATTTCTCTTGGTTTTATCCTGTTCTACCCGGAACCGAATAATACCGCTGATTCTGAATTGGCAGGTATTCAAAAGGTTACTAACCAGCTTGCCGATTTGTTGCGCAGAAATGCCTTTGAGTATGATACGAATACTGCTGAGAGTGACAATCCGACTGAAAATTATTTCAAACAGGTCTGCGCCTTGAATCCATTTATACGTTATGCGGAGGTGTTTGTACGAACAGGGAAACAGTTCCAGCCGAAATATGTATATATCCGCGATACCTCGGTAAACCGGATGGAATATGATAAAGTTATAGCAACTGTTTCAGATAGGGATATGTACCGGTTTGTGCAAAACATCAAGACCGGAAAGCAAATCCCCATATCTTTACAATCTGATTATCTCGTGTACAGTCACCCGATAGATGATGACCGGGACAACGAAGCGTTGCTTGTTGTCGTACAGGATCATGATTTACTACTGACTCATAAATCGGCGTTGAAGTATGCTTTGTTTGTCCTTTTTCTGGGAGCGGCATTGACTGCTTTGCTTACTATCTATTTACTTATACGTCGTTTTACGCAACCCTATCAACGGCTCTTGCGGGGACTGGAAAAAACATCGACCGGCGAGTTGTATTACCTTATCGAAGCCGGGGGAGAAGAGGAAGTGCAACGCTTGGCAAAAGCATTCAATACTTTATCCAAGTC
>JAJRZL010000211.1 GCA_024275255.1 Candidatus Zixiibacteriota bacterium
CTTGGGTTTTGTGCTGTCAAAAAGGAATTGGTTCGCAGCCTTCCCGGTCGTATAGCCGGACGCACCAAGGATGTTGACGGAAAAACCGGGTTTACCCTTGTTTTGCAAACCCGCGAGCAACATATCCGGCGAGATAAAGCAACCTCCAATATTTGTACTAATCAAGCTCTCTGTGCAACCACTGCTGCCGTGTACTTAACCCTGCTTGGAAAGCAAGGGCTGAAACAGGTGGCGTTGTTGTCGGCGGAAAAAGCGCAACAGGCAGCAAAAGAAATTTCATCAATTGAGGGATTTCAGCTTTACTTCAGTCATCCGTTTGTACGTGAGTTTGCCATAAAAACCCCAAAACCGGCAAAACAAGTTATTGAAGCTATGCTCAAGTATGGGATATTAGCAGGGGTTGATGCCGGACGGTGGTATCCCGGTATGGATGATTGCTTAGTGCTTGCGTTTACTGAAAAACGCACCGAACAAGAAATAGCTCACCTTGTAGAAGGGTTAAAGGAGCTGGTGAACGATGGTATATTGTCCCGAATGTGAATTGGAACTGCATGGTAACCCATCACATTGCTATATTTGCGGGAGGAAAATGACAGAAACCAGGTCAGAGGCGGACTGGATTGTGTTAGGTACTGTCGAGAACAAGATGTATGCCGATTTGGCTCGTGAAACACTTATCTCGGCAAATGTTCCGGCAGTTGTTATTTCAAAATCCGGTTTCTTCGGCAATATCGGGTTGCCGTTAGTCCCCTTTTACAAGCCGCAGTCATCTACGTTTGAAATCCGCGTTCCCCGTGAGTACCTTGCGGAAGCCAGCGAAATTCTCGATATGACTATTGGTGATAAATGGCAAAAAGAGGATATACACTGATGTTTTGTCCAAAATGTAAATATGAATATAACCCGACTATTTTTGTTTGTCCTGATTGTAATATCCCGTTAGTGGAAACACTGGAGGACAAAAAGCATCCTCAGGCAGCAGTGACCCCGGATGACAGTTGGGTATCGGCGGGATTAATCTTGTCACAGCTCTCATCGGAGTTAGCAAAAGGGAGCCTTGATTCCAATAATATTCCTTCGGTAATACTGCCTTCTCATTTTGATGGTGGAGCACAGTCTCTGAAAAGTATGCTGGGTGCGAGCGGACGAGGCGGTGATGGTAATGTTGTCCTTGTGCCGCGTGAATATCGTGATGAAGCAATCTTGATTCTTGAGGCTGTTTTGGGAGATGACCTTATTCTTCCGGACAGGATATAAAAAAGGATGTTTATATGTTGAAGAAAGTTATTCTCCTCTGCAGTACGTTATTAATGCTGTCAACATTTGCCTATGGGGCAGGTGATGCTCCAAAAGCGGATTCCATACATATTCCGGAAGCTCCCTATTTCACTTCTCTTGACAGTGCTATGACAGCAAATCACGACGGACGTAATATCCTTGTTGAGTTTTATGCCGATTGGTGAAAATGGTGTGCCAAGCTGAATACGGTCGTGTTCAGAGATCCCAAAGCAATAGACTTTTTTACGAATGAAATGATACTGGTGAAGATAAATGCCGAAAAGGATACTGCTGCCTCGAATGCGTTCCATGTCTCCGGTTTTCCGACAGCAGTGATGATTGATAAAGATGGCAACGAGATTGACCGCGTAGTCGGGTATGCCGAACCGGAACAATACTTGGAGACACTCCGTGATTATGCCAAAGGAATCGGAACACTGGGTGACCTGTTGAATAAATTCAAGGAAAATCCCAACCGTGAAATGGCTTATGAGATTGCTGATAAATATAAGTATCGCGGGGGGATGGATGATGCGAAAACGTGGTATCAAAAAGTTATCGAGATGGGAGAGCCGAAAGATTCTCTCTCCGGAGAAAGCCGTATTGCCCTGGCTGATATGATTCGTCGGGCAAAGGAGTATGATAAAGCCCTGGCAGCTTTTGAAAAGGTCATGGAGGATTTTAACGGTACTTCCTTTGGTGAGTTGGCTGAAATCTATCGAGCGATTGTGTACCGCCAGAAGGGTGATACCGCCGCTGCTTTGAGCGCATTTGAACAGTTCGTAAAAAATCATCCCGAATCTGAAGATGTCGGGTATGCGCAAAAGCAGATTAAAAAGCTGAAGGGTGAAAACGGTAACAAAAAGAAATAATGAACAACATGAGTATGCGATACGTGAGTCGGAAACATGAATGAAAAGCTGTTGATATACGAGAAGTCGGTTCCGGGGAGAAAAGGGTACACTCTTCCGAAAACAAAGAAAAGTGAACCGGATATTCTTTCGGGTATTCCCGACAAATTTTTGCGTTCAGATGATGCCGCTTTACCGGAGGTCACCGAGGGTGAAGCGATGCGTCATTTTATTTCGCTGTCGGTAAAAAACCATCATATTGATAAAGATTTTTACCCGCTCGGTTCCTGTACGATGAAATATAACCCGAAACTCAACGAAACAGCAGCTTCGTTACCCGGCTTTCTGTATCAACATCCTCTTGCCCCAAGCAGTACCGCCCAGGGGATTCTTCAGATAATGTGGGAGTTGAAACAATACCTGTGTGAGATTTCAGGATTTCCGTCACTCTCATTGCAACCTGTTGCCGGTGCCCAGGGAGAATTTACCGGGTTGTTGATTATGCGGGCATACCATCTCAACAAAGGGAACAAGCGGTCAAAAATTATTATTCCCGATTCTGCTCATGGCACTAATCCGGCATCGGTTGTTGCTGTCGGTTATACGGCAATTCCGGCAAAATCGAACGAGCAGGGTATTTTATCACCGGAGACGGTGGCTGAGATGATGACTGATGATGTCGCCGGGGTAATGATGACTAACCCGAACACGCTCGGTATATTTGAATCCCACATCAAGGAAATAGCGGATATCGTGCATGAGCGGGGAGGCTTGCTCTATATGGATGGCGCCAACCTGAACGCTCACATGGGGATTTTCCGCCCCGGTGATGTCGGGTTTGATATTATGCACTTTAACCTGCACAAAACATTCAGCACCCCTCATGGAGGCGGAGGTCCCGGAGCCGGGGCTGTTGGGGTTACTGCTGAGCTTGATAAGTTCTTGCCGTACCCCGTATTAGAGGAGAATAATAAAGGAGAGCTTTATCTTGACTTTAATCGCCCTCATTCGGTAGGACGGTTGCATACTTACTATGGTAATGTGATTAATATGGTGCGGGCGTATGCGTACATTAAAACGCTTGGTGGTGAGGGGCTTCGA
>JAJRZL010000212.1 GCA_024275255.1 Candidatus Zixiibacteriota bacterium
ATGCCATCGGCAAGAGGAATGGTTGAGCCTTCAAGAGCACTGCCGGCGCCACGGGTAGTAATGGGAATTTCGTTGTTATAACAAACTTTCACAATCTTGCTGATTTCTTCGGTAGTTCTTGCCCAGATAACTGCCATGGGGGTTACTCCGGGAAGGGTTGATTCATCACGTGCCACCACTGCCAGTTGGTCAGGATGGGTCGAAAATTGGTCTGATGGAACCAGTGATGCCAGTTCATCTAATATCTTCGTACTCATTATTCCCTTTACCTGAGGTTGCGTATTCCCTGAAAGAATGAATCCCATACCGGTAGTATTTCCGGCTTCTGTTTGAATTTTTCTCTGTCTTCCGCTGTGAGCAGGCGTTCATCTATTACCGCTACATAAACATATTCATCAAACCACTTGTCATACATGTACCAGTATCCCTTATCGCCCCGTTTAGTGCCCCAACTGTTTTCCACGAGCCATTTTTGCGGGTGGCCATCAGAAGCCGTGTCCATCCCCAGTAACACCATCGCATGGTTCGGGTAGCTGTCTTCGTACCTGATACGGTCTGCTTTTGAGATTGAAAAATCAATGCCGAAGGTGCTTTTGTAGTCATAAATATCTGTCATTAGCAAACCGGAATCGCGGTAGTTCTCTTTCCCGACATCACAAGCGAACCAGACCGCCTGACTATCGAGCAGGGCAGCCCGGCAGTACTGTTTTATTTTTTCGATAGGCAGGTTCAGCATCGTTAAATCAGGAGTATCTGCCATATTGCGGCTTTCCTTCACCTGATACAGACGGTTATAAGTTTTCGTGGGGTTATTCATCAGGGTGACAAAATGAGTCATGGCATCGGCGAGGTATTTTTCATAAAACGTGTATGGGGTATATTGCTCGGGATCGGAAATTGTCGAGTCTTTGTCTTCATAGCGAAAGGTGAATGTTTGGGGAGGTTTTCCATACGCATAGACCAGGAGAGTGTAAATATCGTTGAGCATAGTTTTTTTGCGCTGCCTGAGTTCATCTTCACTTTTACCGTCTTTGTGCATTTGGCGAAGTTCAGCAGTGAATGCCCGCAGTTTCCGGCTGATGAGAGTATTTATTGTTCCGGTTGAGGATGATTGCTTTGTTTCCGGCATGGCTGAAACAGGAACAACGCCGTACTTCTCAATAAGAGCGGTAACGTAATGCCACCACCCGCCATCACCGAAAGGATTTTCAAGGAATATCACAAGTTCGCGGTCATCGGCGGGTCGGTCACGAAGGCGAATCATCTCTTCGAGAAACAGGTTTGATTTTTCCATTTTATCCCAGAACGCCAGGTAGGCTTCGGACAGCTCAAACGAGGAAAGGTTCAGTTTAGTCATCAGGGTCGGATTAAAAATATTCAAACCGGCAAACAGCCAGCATCGACCGGAACCCTTTTGATTGGTGATACCGCTTTTCTTGAGTTGATAATTGAAGTGCTTATCGTGTGTGATGAGCAGGTCACGATTCAAAGAAAGGTTGCGGATATCATTATTGGTGACTGCATTGATAATCAGTTGGGGGTTGTTGATTGTATCAAAATTGTTTTCGAACTGTTTCAGTAGTTCGTTTGTGAGAGCTTTATTGTTTGCAGCATGAACGAATGTAAGGGGTACAAAAAAACTAAGTATGACAACGAGAAATTTATTCATACAACAACTCCATATCTTGCAGTGGCAACACCGCAGTTATGTGAATATGTTAATGTAATAGATAATGAAATAAAGGGGAATAGAAAATATCGTGTTAACGGGAGACAAATAGCAGGCGGGTGTTACGTTCCTATTTCGTGGGAATGACATGAATCATGTTACCTGTTTTGCTTCTCATCAATACCGGATTCGTCGAACAATCGGAATTGTATAACGTACACGGTTCGGGGTGTCTTTGCTTTCCAGGGTAATAGATTTGTCAAAGTTATGGTTGATACCATAGTCGGTTAAATGAAAACGTAATGAACCGGTAATACCTGATGGCAAGCTGTTGGATATTTCATAATCAGTAATATATTGCGAGGGCATACTAACTATCGAAAGATGGCTGTTACCGAGAGCATTGTTGGTTATGATACACTCAGCATTATCAATAATACTGTCATTCATCTGGTACATGGTAATTCTTGGAGGTGCTATCGTAAGCGGAAACGGGGTCGGTGCCGAGGAGGGAAATATATTTGCCTCTAAGGTGATACTATACCACTCATGGGTGGTTTCATTGGTCTGAATCAGAGGGTGTCTTGTTACTCTATTATGATAATCTTTCGTGAAGAAAATGATTTCAAGTCTGGCGCTGTCACCGACAGCAATCTCCGTTTTATCTAACGGCATTGCAGTGCAGCCTCAGCCGGGCACTACTTTTACTATTCGCAATGGCTCGCTTCCGGTGGAATGAAGCCAGAAGACATGGGAAATTTTTGCATATTGCGGAGCGTAGCCAAAGTCAAACGAGTTTTCGGAAATAGTCAGTTTGGGTCCTGAGTACATATTGGGAGAGGTTATCATTGTGGAGCTGTCGCAGCTGAACATCGAAAGCAAAAGCAACCCAGCCCCTATCATACAAAGTGCTATTGTGATTTTTGATTTCATACGATTGATTCCAGTTATTACTTTATAAGAAGCATTTTCCTTGTATTACTCTTTGTCTCTGTTCTGATGCGGTAATAATATATCCCACTTGCCACCGGAGCGCCAGCATTATTGAGAGCTTTCCATATTATTTGATTATTCCCGTCTGAGTAGTGGGCGGTATGGTTATACACCATTTGTCCAAGTACATTATAGACTTCAAACGTTACAGGACCTGGTGAGGGAAGGGTGAAGCTGATAACGGTTTCATTGTTAAACGGGTTAGGGTAGTTTTGAGAAACGAGAATATTATTGTCGGTGACTCCTTTGGTTGAAAAAGTTGACGTTGTAACCTTCCCGCCTTCATACGTGGCAAAAGAAGAAGAGATGAGTGTATTCTCCCCGATATCGATTAGTTCCCCTGATTCGAAAAATGTATTTGCGGAAAAGGAATAAATCAGCACACTCGTGAAATCTTCCTGTGGATTATACGCATACTTTATGTTCATATTATCAATTAATAATACAGGAGAAGCAACTCCCTCAAGGAGAAGATGGGCAGTTCCCAGTGTGTCATCTGTTGAAATATCCACAATACCTTCGCATACGGATACATCAACTTCTCCCGGAGGAATATTCTGTGGAATGGGTGAAGCGTCACCGACAATGACTCGTACCATATATGTGAAATCTTCTAACGTTAAGGGTACACCGTCACCATTGACATCGCTGGCTATAATCTGTGCTGGCTGATCTATAGAGAACACAGCAATCCCATGTACAGAATAGTTTGAATACAGCACAGCATCGGTTATTTCATAGGGAACACTGTTCAGGTTCAAGTCACCAATAAGAGCTATGGAATCACGGCAGATAACATCAACACCTCCGTTATGATAGTTGATAAGCCGGATATGTTGAGGGCTGCCGAAGCTATTGCCGGATATACATTCGTCCTGTGCACCAAAATATGTGGGGAATGAGTCCGGTGAGGATATTACTGTACTGTCGGAATCATAAACAAACAGTGAGTGAAATACGGTGTCTCCATTAATCGAGACAAAGGTATTATCTCCACAGTCTGACCAGAAGAACCTGATTGGGAAAAATTGGCAATCATATTGATGATCACTCGAAACATTATAATAAAGAGTGAAAAGTGTTGCCGGTAAGCTGTCGGGTGAATTACAGGTTGAATGATGTGGGCCGTTGTTTATGTCTGCAAATCCGACAATACGAATTAATCCACTGGGACAGTTATTGTTGCATGTGGAGAAAGAACCATATCTAAATGTGAAATATTCCCAGCCACAACCGACACTATCGGAATAAAATTGTTGACCTTCCTTGGCATTTTGAAATATAAGGGCAGCAGCATCATAGCCGATAAGCATATCAAATCCTGCCATCAATTCGCTACCCGAGTCCATGGTAACATCTACACTTTCAAAAGTACCTAAAGGGGTGTTAGTTGTTTTTTCAATGCCTATAGAAAAGGGAACAGGTGGGATAACTGCTTGTGGCTCAAAATAAAGATCACAATATGAAGAGTCTTTACTGTCAGTAATCCCGATAGTGATATGATATATATTACCAACATCTTGCTCCTCGGCCTCAAGAACTAATTTGTTCCCTTGAAGCTGTATTATACCATAGGGTTGAGGTTCCACTGTAAGCCAGGTTTCCAAATTTTCATCACAATCATCGGGGTCATAAGTAAATAGTGGTATGCTTCTGGAACCCTCTGTAGTTTGCCTTACTGTTATTCCACACTCAATGTGTTGAAATGCAATTGTTGGTTTATTATTCTGAATAATTACTTTGAATATACATCTGTCATTTTCGGTCGTTTGCATTGAGCCCTGGTGAGCGGAGATAGTAACTGTTTGGGTATCACCTGCATCAGATAGAGAAGGGTAATATGTCCACAAACCTGTTACGGGATCAACATTCCCCGGACCGTAGTCAAGTGTGTACCTGATTGATGTGCCATTGCGATAATCAGGTATCAGCATACGGCTTTTTGCTTTGACTTGAGCAGTTAACACCTCACAATGTGACCCCGCAACTATATCAGGCTTTTCTGTAAAAACGGGTGGTCGGTTATAACCCAATTGGCTATACACTGACGGAACCACAAGTGTAATGAGCAATATATAAAGTGTTTTTATTGATTTCATCCCATATACACTCCTGCTGGTAGCGAAATTCTCTTTAAGAAATATCAGCCCCGATTGTTATATTTTAATCAGCAATAATATACAAAAAAGAAGTATGTTGTCAACAGCCTGTCTGTAAATGCCTTTTTTATTTAATGAATAGTTTTAGCTATGCCGGAAAAAATAGCTTTTATCAACAGTAAAAACTTCTTTATTATTTCATAATTGAAAGATGTGTATAATTTCAGGTATATAAGGAATACATGGCTAAGCAAAAGAAAACAAAAGTCAGAAAAGTCAAGCCGCAGGTTCTGAAAGGCTTTCGGGATTACTCACCTGAAGAGCAGATTGCCCGTGAAGCGATGATAGGGAAACTACGCAAGGCAGTTGAGTTGATGGGGTTCCTGCCATTACAGACCCCCTCGCTGGAATTTGCCGAAACATTGTTGGGTCCACATTACAATGAAGACTCACTGGCAGAATTATTTGGATTCCGGGGACCGGACGATGTTGATATGGCACTGCGTTATGAGTTTACGGTATCGCTGGCGCGTTATGTTGCCGGGAGCCCAAATCTCCCGCTCCCGTTCCGTCGATATCAGTATGGCAATGTGTGGCGGGTGGATAAACCGGGTCCGGGACGGTTCAGGGAGTTTATGCAGTTTGATATTGATATTGTAGGAACGGTAAACCTGCTGGCAGATGCGGAAATAATTGCTGCTATGGTTTCGGTGTTTGAGCATTTGGGTGTGAGGCGGTTCATTGTCAGGTATTCCAACCGTAAGATATTAAACGGGCTTATTCAATATGTCGGGATTCCCGATGAACAGGGTCCCGATGTCATGCGGATAATCGACAAGTTGGAAAAGCAGGGACGGGAAAATGTCCTGCTCGAGTTGGGAGAGGGGCGCGTTGATAAATCCGGCGATAAAATTCCCGGACTGCACCTTACTGCGAAACATATTGCCGAGATTGAAAAATTCCTCGAAGTTGCTTCCTTGTCTCCCGATAAACAATTACTCGAAGCTGAGAATATGCTTGGTCATATTGAAGCGGCACAAACCGGGCTGGATGAAATCAAGCAGATTCAGGAAATTTTGTCATCAATGAAAGTAGATATGGCGAAAACGGCGCTTGATCTGACCATTGTGCGTGGGTTGGGATATTATACCGGACCTGTCTTTGAAACAACATTGCTCGATTTGCCTGATTATGGTTCTGTCTTCAGTGGCGGGCGATATGATAATCTGGTCGAGCGTTTTCTGGGGCGCTCCATTCCCGGTGTGGGGGCATCAATAGGTATTGACCGTCTGCTGGCAGCCTTGCTTAATCTCGGTGCATTGCAAACAATCCCGGCAACTTCACAGGTGCTGGTGACCACGATGGACCGGGATCGCCTGCCGGATTACCTTGGGCTTTTGTATGAACTGCGGGAAGCCGGAATCCCATGTGAGATTTATTCCGGCGATACGAAAAATCTGACAAAACAAATTAAATATGGTGACAAAGCCGGAATCCATTTTGCCGTTATTGCCGGCTCCAATGAATTTGAATCAGGCACGGTAACAGTGAAAAATCTTGAAGCCGGACGACAAAAGGCATTGCAGACTACTGACCGTGAAGAATGGTTGAAAGCGGAGGAGATACAGGAAACTATCCCCCGTGAGAAACTGGTGGAATATATTAAGACAAGTATCAATACATGATTGGTGTTGTAAAGTAGAGAAAGTGTCCCTGCTTATCAAAACTTGACACGAGTCTTGTCCACGTGTATACTTTTGCGGTTCTGTGAGGTCTTGTTCTTTGTGTAATTAATTGTAATTGAGAGTATTGTTCATAATTCGTAACTCATTATTAGTGTTGTAAGTACTTCGAATGTCTGAAAAAAGAGTCTTTGCCGGTATTGATATCGGGGGCACAAATATCAAGTTTGGATTATTTGATGAAAAGGGGGAAATTATCTATAAGGACTTGCGCCCGACAATGGCTGAAAAAGGTCCGAAACCCCTTATGCATCTGCTGACCAATATCGCCGAGCGTTTGCTTTATGTCGCGGCAGATGATGACTACGAAGTTCGGTATGTGGGGGTGGGAACTCCCGGTGCTGTTGATGTGCGGACCGGTACGGTAATCGGACCCTGCCCAAATATAGATGGTTGGCAGGGGATGGAAATTGGCGCGATTTTACGGGAACGGCTTAACTTACCGGTATGGGTGGATAATGATGTCAATACGATGGCCTTGGCGGAGCTGACTTTCGGTGCTGCTCATGGAGCCAATTCGGTTGTCTGTGTGACAGTTGGAACCGGGGTGGGAGGAGCAGTTATTATCAACGGAAAGTTATGGCGGGGAGCAACCTATTCCGCTGGTGAATTGGGACACATGACAATAAACTTCGATGCACCGGTGGTTCATTCGGGAATACGGGGAAGTATAGAGGGATACTGTTCTTCAAAAGCTATTTTGGACAGGGTGCGAGAGCAGATAAAAGATAACATGCCACCGGCTTTTCAAGCCGTTCTGAATGGAAATATCGATAACCTGAACATCAAGAAGCTGTTTACCGCGGTAAAAAAGGGAGATAGAATTGCCCGGAACATAATCGATGACACCGCTACTTATCTTGGAATAGGTCTGGCGGGAGTTGTGAATCTTTTGAATCCCGAAATCGTAGTAATTGGTGGCGGTATCGTTGATGGTGGAGGCGGTTTCCTGGAAATGGTCACCAAAGAAATAAGGAAACAGGCATTCGATTCAGCAGTAAAAGAGTTACGGATAGTGAAAGCTACTCTGGGTAATAACGCCGGGTTTATTGGCGCCGGGCTGCTTGGGGAAGTAGGTGTTTGATATTTTAACAGGATGGTTATGTATGAGTCAGCAACAGGCACAGATTCCGTTTTGGTTTAAGATTAGTAACTGGTGGGCATTTGGATTTGCTCTCGTTTTTATCATTTATGGCGGCGTAAAAATGGTTCTTGGATTTCTTGACAGGAATTACAATGATGTTCCCCAACTGTTTCTCTTTTTGATTCTGGGAATAGTTCTGATGATGATTGCCTATGCGTACCGTGAGCGTAAGTTATGGGGATGGTATGGTCAGATTGTGATTAATGGTCTAATAATCATCCTGGCGCTTATCGGGTTCAGACATTATGAAAATATTGTCCTGTTGGTTTTGGCTGCCATATCGTTGTTTGCCTTGTTTTCACAGGACACGCGCAATTTCTTAATCAAAAGACAGTAATTTTCAGGTTGACTTTGTCTAAAATCATATTTTATTGCCCCTCAAGCACAATGGCGCCCTAGCTCAGTTGGTAGAGCAACGGACTGAAAATCCGTGTGTCCGCGGTTCAATTCCGCGGGGCGCCATGTTTTCTTATCCATGACCCGTAAATCATTCTTTCGCACTATCGTTTCCGGCTTACAGGGTTTTCTTCTGCTGACATCGGTGTGTATTAACAATATATTATCCTTATGAGTCGTCTATTATCAACAACAGCAGGCAGACTGGCGGTGTCGCTGGTATCGCTGGTGATTTTTCTTGTTCTCATAGAAATCGGATTACGCTTGTTTGGGGTCGATACTTTTTTTCAAAATAGATTTTTTGTGCTCAACCGGGCACTGGATTACCCTGATATTTTCAAAAAGGATCACAACCTTTTCTGGCGGTTTCGCCCCAACCGGACTGTTTCTTCCCGTTTTTTTATCGGGCGGACATATCATATCAATTCCCTGGGATTGAGCGGCCCGGAAGTTTCAGCAATAAAGACAAAACCTCGTATCCTGGCACTTGGCAATTCCTGTACTTTCGGCTGGGGTGTACCGTTTGAAAAAGGGTATGTGCAGCAATTAGGGCATTTGCTTGGTGGAGCTTATGAAGTAATCAATGGCGCTGTGCCCGGATATACATCTCTGCAGGGGTTGCGGTTTTATCGCCTGGAACTGAGAAAATTAAAACCGGATATTGTTCTTATCCTGTTTGCTTTTAACGACCATTGGGCAGCAGCTTCCCAAATACCGGACAAGGCTCAAAAACTTCCTCCGCAACTGGTGCTTGATTTACAAAACAGCCTTGCTCGACTGCATACGTACCGGCTGTTGAAAAAGCTGATACTCTCAACAGTTGAGACCAGTTCGGATTCACTTTTTGATCGCTCTGCACCGGTATATAGGGTGGGACCAGAGGACTTTCGGAAAAACCTTGTTGCTCTGTGTAATGAAGTTCGCTCCGATGGTGCCCGACCTATTCTGCTGACTTCACCGATACCATCACTGGAGAGATATTATCTCCCCGGATATAAGTCCGGGCTGCATCGGTTTCATGCCTTGTACAATAACATCATACGTGATGTTGCCAAAAGTGAAGGGGTTGATATCGTGGATATTGCCAGAGAATTTGACAAGTATGACAACCTGTTTGACGACCCCCTGGTTGACGCTATTCATTTCAATGCACGGGGACATCGGCTGGTTGCCGAGATGATTTACCAATACCTGCAAACTCATTAGTAAGGTATTTTTTATCTTCACTCGGTAGCTTGACAAAGCTATTATAACAGTCTATTTGAAGCATGAGAACAAACAGTATTTGGTAGTAACTATGCCGGAACAAGATACAGGTGACAACAAGCGCTGGTTTTTCCATCCGCCGCATCATTATTCAATACGACAATGGGTATCTCATTACTTAGGGGGATTATACCACCGGTCGGACCAGCACCATATTTTTTTGTTATCGAGTGGCTTGGCATTTACGCTTTTTGTCTGTGTGGTTCCGATGGTATTGGTGATATTTGCCGTCCTTGGCGGTATTCTGGAACGTTCGACAATCCAGTCTGAGATAAGCGCCTTTATTGAAAAAATGATACCGTATGGCACCTATGCCGAAACTGTCAAACAGTTTGTCTTCGACCGGATAGAAGAGTTTACTGCCTACCGTCGGGTAGCCGGTTATATCGGTGGTTTTGGGCTGTTGTTTGCCGCCAGCGGGTTGTTCAGCAGTATGCGTACCATTCTGAACCGTATTTATGATACCCGGGTGACCAAACATGCTGTGGTTGGGAAACTCCGGGACCTGGGGATGATTATTCTTGTGATGGCATATTTCCTTATCTCAACCACTGTGCTTCCCCTGCTGGAGATTGTCAAAGATTCCGCATCGCATGTAAAACTGTTGCGATTCCTTGAGATGGGTCCGATAGAGCGAGCTTCATTTTTTATTATTTCGTTTCTTATTATTTATATTGCCTTTTATGTCCTGTATCTGCTCATACCGTATGAAAAACTGGGGAAACGGGTGGTCATGGTCAGTGCCTTTTGGGCAGCGCTGTTGTGGGAGTTAGCCAAGCAGGCATTCGGGTATTACATTACTCATGTTGCCTCCCTGAAAGCAATTTATGGGACCTATGTTTTTCTGATTATTGTCGGTATCTGGTTTTACTATTCGTCGATAGCCTTCATTCTCGGAGCGGAAATTGGTCAGTTGTACCGGGAACGGAAGTATCCCCGGTGAAATAGCTACCGGATAAATTTCCGGTATACCCATCTGACCTTATCACCGGGTTTGGTTACATACTTGTCGCAGGCAATATCTCCCATACTGTCGTTAACGGAATACATCCAGTAGAAGCCAGCCCTGTTTTCGATGGAATCAATGCCCGTGATAAAAATGCCGAGAGCCGATGATTTCTTCTGTACCTGGTGTTTTTTTTCAAGCAGTTGCAGTACGGTAAGAGAATCTTCCCCGGTAAATTCAAGAGAGATACTATCAATGTATGACACAGAAGCGCTGTCTGCTGCCGATACGGGTTGCAGTTGTGCTTTTTCGGTACTATTGTTACAGGACAACGTGCAGTGCAAAAGCAGCAAAACAACTACAGGCAGGAAAACGTATAGCCGAATGAAATACTGTCTGGCTCTGGGAACTTGTAATTGTATCATAGCTGGGAAAGTAATGATATGGAGCTATGTGTTCAAGTGCTCTTTTGTTATTTTTTTATTTGTTTTAAGAAAAAAAAATTGAATATGTTACAGTGATATGAATAATATAAATATGGACAAAATAAAAATTGATTATGGAGAAATCGTACGCAAGGCTTTTGCCCTTTGTTGGGAGTATAAGTCTTTGTGGATTTTAGGATTATTTACCGGTACCGGATGGGGGATGACTTTTTATGATTTCCCGGATTTCTCTAAAAATTCTTCTTTCCCCATGCTGGAAGGTATTGATGTCGAACAGTTCCTTCAAGCCAACTCCTGGGTTCTCATTGTAGCCGGTATGTTTATCTTAGTTTACGTTATCACTTTTATCCTGTTGAGTTGTATCTGCCAACCGGCTCTTATTGATGCTGTCAATCGTGTGATACATGGGGGAACATATAAGCTTCGGGTTTCGTTCGCTGTGGGGATGAAATATATCTGGCGGTTTTTAGGGTTGGGGATTTTGGAAATTGCAGCAATGGTAATGCTCCTGATTATTACCATTGTCTATTTTGCCATAGCGTTTGCTATTCATGTTGTGGTTGGAATACTAAGCGTTTTAGTCGCGATACCAATTGGGTTTGTGTGTCTTATGATGCTGGTAAATATCCTGGCTCTTGCGGGACGGGCAATTGTTGTGCGGGATATTTCCATTACTGATGCCATCACCGAGGGGTACCACCTGTTTATGATGTATAAAGTTCCCAACCTGGTGTTCTTCCTGTTATTCATCGGATTAAGTATTGCCATCTCGGTAAGTATGATTATTGTATATGGTATTATATCCATCCCGCTATTCTTTTTAGGAACGGTATCCAATATCGGGTTACTGGCGGCAATTGCTATTGGCGTACCGCTTTTCTTTATTATATCAATCCCATTAAGCGGATTTTTGGGGGCAGCCTTTGAAGCCATGTTTACTATTTTCTACTTCCGATTGCTGGAATCACCACAACCTCAGCCTTCAAATACGTTTTCAGCATAGTTTTGCTTGCCAATGAAGCGTTGTACGGTTTTCTTAAGGGCATGAAATTTGTATATACTATCATTGTTCTGGTTTGTATGGCGGTATCCACAGGTGCCCAGGAGACCTATTATTCCGTATTCACGTATGACCATTTTATTCCCGAAGTAGAAATCAATGATAAGCCTGTTTCCCTGCAAAGAGATTTATATCCCGAATGGTACTATTCTCACAGCGTAAAACAAGACATGCGATGGGTACGGGAGCATGACAGTTCCCTGGTGGCATTCTGGAACAACAAAGGCGATACGCTTTTGCATGTGCTTTGTGAGCTTTCGGGAATCGAATGGCAGGAGCAAACTCTCCAGATATATTTACTCCGCTATTTCCCATCACCGGGAAGTTCATCACCGTTTATGTTTCCTGTTGGCGGTATCAAAAAGGGAGTGCTTATAGAATCAGTGCCGGTTCAGAATGTACAGGAATTTTATTTCGTGTACCTGCTGGCAAAGCGGATGCTTGACCAGTCGGTGTATCTTCCCCGGCATCTTGCGCTTCAAATAGCCAGTCATCCTCTCATGCGGCATAGTCCGTATCGTCGAGACAATCTTGCGCTTCTGCTGGCATATAGCACGTTTGAGAGTGTCGTTGGCATAGATTCGGCAAAAAACGCTCTCAACTCAGCATTTATAAAACGACACATGCCCGGTTTATTGATATTCAAACGGTATTTTCTCAACAAGTGGGTGTTAACTCCTGACAATACCCTCCGTGACTGGGTGGCGCAGGTTTCGTATTCATCACCACTTGTACAAGCTACCCGTCCCCCTCGACCTGTTAAAAAAACATCCACAAAACCGATTCAGTTCATCGAGGGAGTACCGCTGAAAGGCAAACTTGGGTTCTCGGTGCATATTAATGATAACGGTTTTCTTGTCGTTGACTCTATTGATGCTTTTCGTCTCGGATATGCCTGCGGGTTGCGAACTGGTGACAGGATTCGTTCTGTCAATGGTGCCCGGGTACGAACCCACCGAAAACTGGTTGAAAAAATATATGAAACATTGAACGAAGGGGGGGCGACGTTGAGCATAATCCGGGACGGCAAAAACTTGTCGATTATTATTCAACCGATGGATTTAGCCGGGGAAGCAGTGGATTCTGACTACCCCGAGGAACAGTACCAGTATATTCCGGCAGATTCGGTTTTTGATGACTCTATCCGGTAGGCTGCCTTTTTCTTGTAATTGACTTAAGTCATACCCATTTTCTCCATTATCCCATACCTTTTCAGGGTAATGAACAAGTATAGTAAAAAAGGAGAAGGTAATATGGCTGATCGAGAAGACCCTGTTGTACAACCACTTATTCCGGGCAATGTACCCGATGGCGAGAAAAAAACACTGGAGCCGGCACAGTCGGAATTAGGGCAGTGGCCTGTCCAATTGATGCTTGTTCCGACCCATGCACCATATTTCAATGAAGCTGATCTGGCGGTAACCGCCGATTGTATCCCGTTTGCCTATGGCAACTATCACCAGGAATTCTTAAAAGGTCGTCCGTTGGTCGTCGGTTGTCCAAAGCTTGATCAGGCACAGATTTATATTGATAAATTGGCTGAGATATTTTCCTTGAACAACCTGAAAAGTGTTGAAGTATTGGTGATGGAAGTTCCCTGTTGTTCCGGGCTGGTGCAGATTGTCCTCATGGCAAAAGAAAAAGCCGGGGTGACGCTGCCTGTTCGTGTTACGACCATTGGTGTGCGAGGTGAACATTTCGGTACTCGTGAGGTTGGCTAATATCGGCTGAGTCTGACTGGTTTTGCAAAAGTATGCTATTGGCAGGGGGGTGGTGGATTACCGCCATTGAACAGAAATGCGATGAGGTAACTCATATCGGATACATCAATCGCACCGCTGGGTCCAATAACACCGTCGACATTTGCCTGTTCCGGGCAGGGTGGTGTTTCCCCGCCACCGAACAAGTATTCCACAAGAAATGACAGGTCTGAAATGTCCGATGGGTATCCGGATTGATTGACAACATTGTCAACATTACCCCTGTCCGTACAACAGCAGGCATCGCCGATACCATCATTATCGGTATCTATCTGGTCCGGGTTGGAATCGAGCGGGCAGTTATCCTCAAGGTCAACAACGCCGTCGTTATCCGTATCGGCAAGATAGACTTCTACGGTAAAGGAACAAGTATCGGTATGCCCAAAGAAATCTCGTGCAACTACTTCAACCGGGGTGACTCCAATTTCAAAGAATGTTCCCGATTCCGGGGTGGAAGTCATGGTTACGATAGTACAATTATCGGTCCCCTGTAAATTGAAATCGACAACAGCACCATAGACTCCGGAATCGTTAGGGACAATAATATCATCCGGGCAAATTGCCACGGGATTTTCATCATCGTAGACAGTAACATTAAAAAAACCTGTGTCGGTCATTCCGTGTGCATCGGTGGCAATTATTCGAACCTGGGTGGTGCGAAGCAAAAAGAACGAACCAGACGGCGGATTGGTACTGACAGTAATCTCGCCGGGACAGTTGTCTGTTACTGTCGGGGTGAAAGAAACAACCGCTCCGCATTGACCGGGATCGTTGGGGGTTTCGATGTCTGTCATTGTTATCAGGGGTGGTTCCGAGTCAATAACAGTCACAGTGAAATAACAGGTGTCAGCATTACCTACCGCATCGGTGGCTATTGCTTCAACCGGTGTATTTCCAACCGGGAAGAATGTGCCCGATGGAGGAGATGTTGTTATCGTAACTATGGGACAGTTATCATCAGCGGTTGGACTGAACTCGACTACTGCCCCGCAATCACCGGGTGCGTTAACGACTATTGTATCATTGGGGCAGACTATTGTCGGTGCTTCAGATTCGTTTACCATGATGAAGAAAAAGCAGGAGTCGGCATTACCGGCATCATCAACAGCGACAACATCAACCCGGTTCATACCGGCAACAAAGAATGAACCTGACGGAGGAGTGGCGGTGATACCGGCAATCGAACAGTTATCAGTAGCTGAATATGAAAATGAAACAAACGCACCACAAAGACCGGGATCATTATCAACACTCATATCAGCAGGACAGACTATTGCCGGAGGTTCGGTATCTTCAACTGTAATGGTAAAGTTGCAGGTGTCCGTATGTCCGACAGCATCAACCGCAGTACATACGACCGTGGTAGTGCCGACCGGGAAATAGGAACCGGATGCTGGTTCGCACGAGATAGTTGCTCCGGGTTTGTCATCATACACGGCAGCAGTGAAGGTCACCACAGCGCCACAAGCACCAGGGTCGGTACTTACGGTAGTGTCATTGGGACAGGATGCTATGGGCGGAACGGTATCTGGTTGTAGAACACTTATGCCACCGTTGTAAAAGTCATACATCCGAATAGCTCCCGCCGAGACACAGCTCTCCGGGGCGCCGTTTCCCGTGGGGAACGTCGTGTCATACGTGATATTATGAAAGGAAGTGCCGTCATAAGCATAGACCTGGTCGGAAAGATATAGCAGGTCTCCGGTTTTTGAAGAGAAGGTATTGTCGCCACAGTCATACCATTTCCAGCGCAGTTTTTGTAAATCACCTCCATTGACAAGAAAAGTAATATCGGCAAGAATCCCAAAAGTGTCACCAAAACAAGTCGGATGCGAGGAACCGTTATTGATATCGGCAATACTTACAATATGGACTTCAAAAGGCTGGGGCTGGCTATAGGTGAAATATTCCCACTGGCAATTAATGAGCAGTTGTCCCATCGTTACAGATTGCAGGGTCAACAGGGAGTCATAAATAAAGGTAAGGTCGAACCCGCCAAGCTCCGTTATTGGAATGGTATCTTCAATCGTAATGGGGACAGTAACTTCCGAACCGATCGGGATATTGAAGGTATGCCCGAGTTTCACCAACGGTTGGGCAAACGTAGTGCTGATACAAATAATACTGAGGGCAATAATTAACAATACTTTCATACACATTCCATCGTTGCTTACTCAGTATGTCGGGTGTTGTGGTTGCCTTCTTTAACGAGGACAACTCTTATATCTTCAGCAACAGCAACACCGGGTTTGCTGCTGCTGATTTCGTATCTTTGCCGGCTCCCGGTATTATTGGCAGGCTGGTGGTTCCGGACCGCCGCTGAACAAATATGCTGTCAGGTAGGTCAAATCGGAAACATCAACCGACCCCGATGGACCTGTTATTCCATCAACATTTGCCTGTTCCGGGCATGGTGGAATTGTCCCGCCTCCGAACAGGTAATCTACCAAATAGGTCAGGTCGCTTACATCCACTGGTGAACCGGAATTGAAAACATCATCAACGTTGCCACGGTGTACACAACAACAGGCATCACCAGTACCATCGTTGTTGGCATCTTCCTGTCCCGGGTTGCTCACAGTCGGGCAGTTGTCGATATCACCACAGATATTGTCATTATCAATATCGTTATCGGGGTCATTCGGGCATCGGTCACATGCATCGCCAATACCATCGTTGTCGCTGTCAGCCTGGTCGGCATTGCTTACCAGCGGACAGTTGTCGCAGGCATCCCCGATAAAGTCGCCGTCGCTATCCAACTGGTCAGGGTTGGCTACGGTCATACAATTGTCGCAGGCATCCCCTACACCATCAGTGTCGGTGTCCATTTGGTCAGCATTGGCGATGGTCGGACAATTGTCATCGGGACACATATTTTCAGGATGTCCCGGGTCACCAAAGCCGTCATTATCGGAATCAAAACAAATGTAGTCCGAACCTTGTACATAAGTTTGCCGGATAGTTGAGAATTTGCTCCATTGGTCATCGGCGTCTTTGGCGCGAACCTTGTAATAATAGAGACCGATAGGTTTATCGGTGAAAATATAGGTCGTATCGGTTAGTGTTGAAGAGATAACAGTCGAGGAGCCGTAGTCTTCAAGCGGATAGACATCATCGATATAAATCCCTTCACCAAGAACATACCCATCGGTATAGTATGAAAACCGTATAGTGATTTTTTGTCCGACATACGATGATAAATCGAATAACCCTTCCACCCAGCCCCCGGAAGCTCCTGTGATGCCGTTACCCCGGTTCTGGTTGTTGGGGTTACTGGTGGTCGTGATATTACCGGCTATCGGAGTAAAATTCTGACCATCGGTAGATACTTCAACATACGCATAATCCCAACCGGTTTCGATATCATAAAATGTCCAGAATCGCAGGGTATCCCCGGGTTGTACAGTCAGGGTGTTTTGTGATTGAATATACTTAACGGCATTGTTGGTCGCATCGGAGAAGAAACTTGTCGGCGGGGTATGTTTTCTTGCCGAGGAAATTTGGAACTGGTTGTTACTGAAATAATTGAAGTTATCAGCAGAGTCGGTAATACGCTGGAAGTCGCGAAGTTCCACCAGTTCGTATTGAACAGCCGGGTTCAAGGTATCTGTTAAGATCCAGTCAACCGAATAGGATGCACTGTCAACCGTATCTGCTACTATTAACAATGGTGTTTCCGGTGGGCGAAGTTTATAAACATTATCGGCAATACGTGCTAAAAAGAGGGCAGGGTCCAGATTTTCCGAAGTCAGGTCAGGAATACGGGTAACATCGGGCCAGAATCCATCTTCGGAACTGCCAACCTCGATGGTAAATGCGAAATTTTTATTTTTCAGGGTCTGTTCACCATACCCCCAGTCATCACTGACACCATTAGCAGGATAAAGAGCATGTGAAGCTTGCGGGGTGTATCCGTTCATTGCCTGCATACTGTCACCCATAGCAGAGAAGATATCTTCATCGGGAGTAAAAAAGTAATCATATCCCCAGGGCCAGAGAAACAGGTTTGAATATGAGTGATAGTACACAGTAATAACAAAATTATGAGCGGTGATAAAGTTTCGCATATTTTGTGTTTCAGGCTCGGAGAACGGACCTGTTCCACGATAAGTATTGTCGCTTCCGATTGGTGAAGAACCAAAGTCGTCGTAACCCCATTCATACCCGAAATTGCGGTTCAAATCCACTCCATAGCTGCCGTCACCGTTGTTACGACGGTTCTTGCGCCACAGACCGCCACCACCGGGATCGGTGACTTCATTGTAGTAGTAGCCATCCGGGTTTACCGGTACAACAAACCAGAGTTCGCGGTTATCAACCAGATTGGTTACTGCCGTATCGAGACCATACCATGTGGTCAAATGATCCATAATATGAAAAATCACCAGTGGTGTTATCACTTCACGAGCATGAATAGCGGCAGTATACAGGACTTCCGGTTCATCCTCGTCGATATTCGGATTGTCGGAGATTTTTACCGCCCACATGGTGCGCCCCTCAATGGTCTGACCGATATTAATTTTGTTGGAGACAATACTGTGATTATTTGCCACAATGGAATCAAGGCGGGCGTTAATTTCGGCAAGGGTCATATATCCGCCCATGTCGCGCGTGACATCCAGCCGTGAACGGTAGAACGAAGTTAGGTCATCATGGAGTATCTCTATCCGCAATCCCAACCCTTCAATCCGTTTGAGTTCATCGGGATTGGTGATGATTTCTATATAGGTGTCACTTCGAGCAACTTGATCCAAAGCCATATCCTTCAGTTTCAGGAAGTCGGCTTTGGAATCAATATATACTCGTACTTGCATATATTGTTCGGCGGCGGTTGTTTGAAGAGCAAAACTTGATAATATGGTGAGGGTTGCAATGAGGATAACGATGATGCGCATACAAAATCTCCAAAAAAGGTATGAATCTGTGATATGCAAATATAACACATAATCTTTTTTTAGACAATATCATTTACAATACTTTTCGGACAAAACGGTACTACCCGTGAGAAATAAGGATACTACTGGTATCAATAGGGGGAAGTCATTACATCAACATACCGAGTTTATAGTATTTCAGATATACCGTCCACATAAGGATAACCGAAGCAACAGCATATACGATAAAGAGCCATCGTCTTCGGGACTGACAGGCAAGACCAATCATTACAGTCAGGGGAAAAGCTACCACGATATGTCGGTAATAACAGGTGGTTGTCCCGAATGTCGGAGTAAACAGCAAAACACCAAAGAGAAAGAGCTGCCAGGATACCGGTAATTTCTTTTGATAGAATATTGTTACTAACATAATACAAAAAACAAGCATAAGCCAGACGGGATCGTTGAAAGAACGTTTAAGCAGAGCTTGTATAATCGGGATAAGCGGGAATGTTGCCTGATGGGCATAGTATGGTTTGGACTGGAAATGAACATAGAGCAGGAAATCATCGAATTTCCACCAGTTATATACGCCATACAAAAACAATGTAATACCGATTGCTGCCATAGTGAGAAACAGTGCCCGCTTTTGGTGAGGGGTATGTTGCCGCCATTTAGAAATAAGTATCCAGAGGGGCGGCAGCCCGATTACAACTCCCGATGGATATGTCACGGCTAACATACCGGTGGGAATAACAGCAAGAAGATAGCGTTTTTGTTCGAGTAATTGAAATATGATAACTGCTAAAAGCAGGTACAGGGCATAGGGGAAGGCGGTCAGGAAGTAAAACGCGGTGGGGAACAACAAAAGGGCTGCAATTGAATAGACAGCTGTCTGTTGGTTGTATTTCTGACGAACCAGTGAAAACAGAACAAGCAGAGCGAGCCAGAAAGCAAGAGCATTAGTCAATAACAGTATCCATGAGAAGCTCAATCCCGTTATCCCGACAATTTTACCTACAACCGAAGCAATAATCGGGTACATGGGAAACCAGCCGACATTACCGCAAATCAGGTTTGGGTTGTCCGGGCAGGGAAAAGCCTCATACCCATCACGAGCGATTGAAAGGTAATGTTGTCCGTCCCATTGAATTAGGCTGCGGGCAAGAGAAGAGTATTTTCGTTCGCCAGTGGAAAAAAGAAGAGCATAGATAAGCAGGAACGTGACAAAAAAAACAGTCGGCAGGAGAAAACTTTTCTTTTTCAGACCGGAAAAAACCATTAAGTTATATCCTCACGTTAGTACTGGAGTCAAGTTAGTATCAGATATGGACTTTAGAAAGTCTAAACTCTTCTTTCCCGCCGTTTTCTTTATACTGGCGGTTATTTATTCGCTCCCGATGTTGTTGAAACTGCGGTATTGGGGTATCCGTGACTGGGATTTGTTTTCTTGTGTTGCTGCCATTCCTGCCGGTTCGATTCTCCATTATGGGCAGTTCCCGTTCTGGAATCCGTATCTCAGTGGTGGAAATATCCTTTTTCATCATCCCGAAGTAGCGGTCCTCACTCCGTTTATTCTGCTCTATCTTATTTTTGGGGCAATAATCGGATTGAAGTTACAGGTGCTTATTTGTTACTTTCTCGGGTTCTGGGGCAGTCACAAATTTTTTCAGGAACTGGGAATTTCTCCCCTGTCAGCAGCAGTGGCGGCGATAGCATATTTCGGCTCAGTGCATTTTGCTCTCCATTTTGCCGAAGGGCACATGCCGTTTACTCATTTCGCCTTTTTACCCTGGTTTTTGTATTTTGTTTTACGGGCTGGAAAAGTAACAGCAGGAAAACACTGGCGGGGTGTTATCTGGGCATCGGTGATGCTGGCTCTTATGATATTGGGAAACGGCGGGGCAGTGCCGTTTGTGTACACCATGATATTCTCGTTCCTCTTTATTGGGCTTCGGGCTGTTCAGACAAGACAACTGACCGAGCTCAAAAACCTGTTGCTTGCCACTTTTGGCGGAGTAGGGTTAGCAGCGGTAAAGGTTATTCCGATGGTAATCTACCTGTTGCAAAACAAATGGATAGGCAATCCCAACGAATCGATTCCGTTTTCCGCACTTGGTGTCATATTTTTTGGCACTCGTCATTCTCTTTTTGCCAGTAATTTTACCGGGCAGTACTGGCGATGGCATGAGTATGGCGCCTATATTTCTCCCGTACTCGCACTCTTTGCCATTGTTGCCCTTGCAGTTCATTTTCGGAAACATGTTACCTTGTTACTGGTGGCGTTGTTTTTCCTTTTGTTGGGGGTAGGGCATTTTGCCTCGTGGTCACCGTGGGCATTTTTTACTTCACTGCCGGGATTTTCATCTATGCGGTGTTCTGGAAGAGCGTTTCAATTCGTTATCCTTTCGTTTTCGGTACTGGGCGGGTTTGGGATAGATTACATGTATAACCGGGCGATCCCTCATCTGCGGAAGAAACAATGGCAGCATCTCGGTCGTGCTCTTATTATTATTGGTGCGGTAGTTGTTATCGGAACTAATATCATTTTTGCCCTGCCTATCATAAAAAGCGCATTTACTAAACTACCGGTTGAAGTTAGCTGGTCGGAAACATTTCGTAATGTGGTCGATAAAGAACCTCATGCCTACCTGAACTATTTACAAAACAAGGGCTCGTTGATATCACCGTGGTTATCTGCCTGTAAACCAAGCCGGGGATTGGTCGGTCCCAATGATACGGTGTATTCTGAATATATCCTGCAAGGTAAAGCGACCGTCATTGCTCGTGACTATACACCAAATCGTATCAGTTATACCATACGAGGAGATGGACCGGGTGAAATGGTTATTGGAATGGGATATGATGTCGGATGGCGGTCTGAAGACGGGCGTCCCTTAAAAGAAGTGGAGGGGCTGATTGCTTTTCCTTTTACAAAAGGGACACAAACAGTGGTTTTGCGTTACCGGACACCATATTTTTATCATGGGCTTGTAGTTTCAGCTTTGTTTTTGTTTGTTATGATGTTTGGCTGGTATTATTCAAATCAGAAAAAACAATAAAAGCTCATAGTCAGCATTGAAGTTGACTTTCAAATAGGCATTCACTATCGTTGGCGATTGAATATATAACTTATGTTTTGGATATAAATGTTGAAATATAGTATTGTTATAGTAAGTTTTCTTGTTGTTGCGCTGTCATCGGGTATCTGTGGGGCGATGAACGCCGATAGCGCTCGTTATATTCAAACGACAGGGTATCGGTACTATGATACCCCGATTGACCCAGATTTGTACTTAATCCGCCCCGGTGATATTCTGACAGTCACGTTTATCAACGCCAATATTTCACAACTCCGTTTGGTTGTTGATCCTGAAAACAGGATTATCGATCCGACTCTTGGTGTCTTTGACCTTACCGGAAAAACATTGTCTCAGACAAGACAACTGCTGTCACGAAAACTGCTTGATTTGTACAATGTAAACCAGATGGCTATATCGGTCGGCAGTCCGCAAAAGGTGGCGGTTTTGGTCAGTGGTGCTGTGAAAGCCCCCGGGCTTTACACGGCATATACTTCACAGCGAGTTTCTGAAATTATTGACTCGGCGAACGGAATCGCCCGCGATGGTTCCCGCCGGTGGATACAATTCTCCGGTGGACCAAGCACCCTGATAGTAGATTTGGATAAAGCACATTACCTCGGTGATTATACGACGAATCCTTACTTGTATGCCGGGTATGCGGTGTATGTTCCTGCCAAGTCTGACAAGCGGGTACAGGTAATCGGTGAAGTGAATGCTCCCCGTGAAATAGAGTTGGTCCCGGGTGATAGTCTTTTGTTGCTGGTACAACTTGCCGGTGGGGTGCGAAGCTCCGGCGATATCAACAATATCAAAGTAACACATACCGTCAACCATGCAGGGAATACAAATGCTGAGCTGCAAGCAGGCGATGTCATCATTGTCCCTCCGAAAGAAACAACATTGAACCCGCAGCAGGTTGGGGTGTTTGGTGCTGTTACCGAACCGGGGTATTATACGTATGTGAATGACATAACATTACCACAACTTATTGCTCAGGCAGGGGGATATACACAACAGGCAAATAAGGGTCAGTTGGTAATCTTTCGACTGAGTGGTATGGATGCCTTTGGAAGAATATCAACAGTCAGGTATCCGCTTATAAGTATTTCAAACGGAAAAGGGCATTTGCTGCCAATTCAGCCGGGTGATTCCGTGTTTATCCCAAGTGTAATCGGGTATGTGAAAGTGAGGGGGGTTGTCCGTAATCCGGGGTTGTTCCCATATTTTCCTGAAAAAGATATCTCGTACTACATTGATATCGCCGGTGGACTGGTGCCATCAGCGGATAAGGAGAATATCAATTTGTACCACCGTTTTACTCGTATAAGTGAAATTGTTGGAATGGATTCTGAAGTGTACGATGGTGATATAATAACCGTGAAACCGCTTGAGGGTATAAACAGGTGACAGATACAGGTTCCTCAAATAATTTCTGGCTTTTTCTCGAAGTGTTAGCCCGGCGTCGCTCACTCATTATCAGTATTGTGTTCAGCGTAACTATTCTGGCAGTGATTATATCGTTTATTTTACCCAAATGGTATAAGGCATCGGCATTGCTCCTTCCTCCGAAAGATGTTTCTCTCACGATTCCCGGAATGTCAACTCTTGAAGAGATTGTCTCTGTTACCAAAGGACTGGATTTGCCGATTATGGTGACACCATCGGATATCTATGCCCGAATACTGAAAAGCAGGACTATTGCCGAACGGGTTATCGACAAGTTTGATTTGAAAACCCGTTTCAAGGCTGACAATTTTACCGAGGCATACGAGAAACTGATGAAACGTGCTGATTTTCGTGTTACCGATGAAGGGTTGTTGAAAATATCATTTGAAGATAAAGATCCGGTTCTTGCTGCGAAGGTTACTAATGCTTTTGTCGATGAATTGGACCGGATTAACCGGGAAATAGTAACCAGCCGAATTTTACAAAACAGGCAATTCATCGAGGAACGGCTCGCACAGGTAAAAGCAGAGCTCGACTCCGCGCGCTATGCGTTCCAGCAGTTTCAGGTGGCCAATAAGGCAATAGATTTCAACGAGCAGATACGTTTGGCTATTGAGCAGGCAATTAAGCTCAAGGTGCAACTGGAAGAGTTTGATATCAAGATTCAGATGAAAGAACAAATGCTCAGCCCGGATAATACCGAACTGGTTGAATTGCGCCGTAATCGCCAGATTATTCGTAACCAACTCAAGCAGTTGGAGAATGTCAACTCCGACAACTCTTTTTTCTCGTTGCCGATTGCCGCAATTCCGGAACTGCGCGGTCAGTACGAGGAACTGTACAGTAAAGTTCGTATCAGCGAATCGTTATACAAAATCCTGTTGGAACAACTTGAGCACATGAAACTACAACAGCAGGAAAATACACCGAGCCTGTCTATTCTGGATAAAGCAGTCCCTCCCGAAGAAAAAAGTAAACCGAAACGAACGTTAATCGTGGTTGGTGCTTTTGGGTTGTCGTTACTGGTTGCCGTGTTTCTGGCAGCATTACTTGAGTACCTGCGCCGCATGGAACAAACAACCCCGGAGGATTATCGTCGTGCCATGATGTTTATTCAGGCATTTTTGGGCTGGTTGCCGGGGGTAAAACGTACCCGAAAAACATAACGGTAGGACGGTAAAGTAACACAATCAATACCAACTGGTGGGATAAGAAATATGAGGAAGGCGTCATGTCCACATCGATAATAGCTTCAACGGCAACTATCGGAACCGATACTCATGTTGGTGAATACTGCATAATCGGTAACAATGTGAAAATAGGTAACAAGTCGGTTATCGGTCACCATGTAGTGATTCATGATGATGTTATTATAGGTGATTCGGTCCGTATTGATGATGGCTCGGTTATCGGTAAACTGCCGATGAAAGCTGCAAATTCGGCAGTGACAAAAGAACAGGAATTGCCACCAACAGAAATCGGCTCTGACTGTATTATCGGGGCGCATGTCGTAGTGTATAGAGGAGCAACAATAGATAATAAAGTACTAATTGCAGATCTCGCAACTGTTCGTGAACATGTTACCATCGGGAAAGGAACGATTGTCGGGCGGGGAGTGGCAATCGAAAATTATTGTTCTATCGGGAAATATGTAAAACTGGAGACCAACTGCTATATCACTGCTTACTCGGAACTGGAAGACCGCGTGTTCGTGGCGCCACTGGTGGCAACATCGAACGATAATTACCTGGGACGAACTGAAGAGCGCTTCAAACATTTCAAGGGAGCTGTTATCAAAAAAGGCGCCCGGCTTGGAGTTCATGCTACTATTTTACCCGGTATCACTATCGAAGAGGATGCGCTGGTGGCAGGTGGTGCGTTGGTGAGAAAAAATGTGCCCGCTAAAAAAATTGTTGCCGGGGTTCCGGCAAAACCAATGCGTAATGTTCCTGAAGAGCAGTTACTGGAAAACCAGGGCTGGAAAGACGATTAGGAGTTTTCACCATGGCTGTCCCATTACTTGATGTTACCCGGCAATATGATGCTCTCAAAGATGAGCTGGAAACAGCAGTATTACATGTTCTGGCGGAGGGGAAGTTTATTCTCGGGCCGGAAGTGACTCAGCTTGAAGAGAACATAGCAAAGCTGTGCGGAGTTGCCCATGCAGTCGGGGTTGCGTCGGGAACTGATGCTCTCTTGTTGGCATTACGTGCTGCCGGAGTCGGACCGGGTGATGAGGTCATTACGACGAACTTTTCCTTTTTTGCCACAGCCGGTACGATTGCGAGACTCGGTGCGAAACCGGTATTCGTGGATATCGAACCCGATAGTTATAATATCGACCCCAATTATATTGAATCGGCAATTACCGATAAGACAAAAGTTATCATGCCGGTGCATCTGTTCGGGCAGATGGCGGATATGGACCCCATTATGGAGATTGCCCGTGCGCACAATCTGGTTGTTGTTGAAGATGCGGCACAGGCAATCGGCGCTGAATACAAAGGACGAAAAGCCGGTTCGATAGGCGACTTTGGATGTTTTTCATTTTATCCGTCAAAAAATCTTGGTGCTGGTGGTGACGGGGGAATGATTGTAACAAATTCCGACGAAAATTATGAATTGTGCCGTATTCTGCGTGTGCATGGAGCGAAACCGAAATATTATCATAAAATTGTGGGGTACAATTCTCGTCTGGCTACGATTCAGGCTGCCATGTTACTTGTTAAATTACCACACTTGCAATCATGGTCTGAAAAACGAATAGCACATGCCAAAATCTATGATGCTGCGTTCCGGGGTATAGAACGGCTCAAGACCCCCGTAGTGAAAGATTATACCACCTTCCATATTTTCAATCAATACACTATCGGTATTCCAAATCGTGATAAGGTCATGGCGCAATTAAAAGGGGCCGGGATAGGCTGTGAGATTTATTACCCGGTGCCCTTTCACCGCCAGGAATGTTTTGCATATCTTAATTATTCACCGGATGATTTCCCCTTCTCGAATATTGCTTCCTCGGAAGTGCTTTCGATTCCTGTTTATTCTGAACTGACCCCGGAGGAACAGCAGGAAGTCATTGAAGCTGTGACGCGGATAGTATCGTAGGGGGTTGCATTACCGGCGTATACGTATGAAACAGAAACATGAAGGTATTGTCCTGGCTGATGCCTGCTCTTGTTCCTTTGCTATGTATGTGATTCCTGTTTCCGGTAGTATATTGTACCTGTTATGAAGGGGTAATATTTGACTTCAC
>JAJRZL010000213.1 GCA_024275255.1 Candidatus Zixiibacteriota bacterium
ATGCGTTCCGATGGCAGGTATGGGAAATTGCTTTGGCGTGAAGTGGGCGGTACAGTGAACCCGTTTACCCCGGACTATAATTATAACGGAAGAGACAAGCTGATAATGAACGGGTCGGATGTATTCAAGGTAGCTGTTAAGGAAATGGCAAACGCCGCCCGTGCCGTTATTGCTGATGCCGGGCTAAAGCCCGAAGATATCTCGCTTGTTGTACCCCATCAGGCAAATATCAGGATTATTGACTCCCTGGTAAAACGTCTTGGGTTGGACAAGGAAAAAGTATATTTGAACATTGAAAAATATGGAAACACCTCGGCAGCATCAGTGCCCCTTGCACTTGATGAAGCCAATAGAGCCGGGAGAATCAAACCGGGTGACTATGTGCTGATGGTGGCATTTGGTGGCGGTTTGATTTGGGGCTCGGTGCTGGTAAGGTGGTAAAGGAATATGAGTAAAACAGTTCTTTTCTTTCCGGGACAAGCTTCGCAGTATGTGGGGATGGGCAAGGATTTATATGATGCCTCTCCCAACGTGCGTGAATTGTATGAATTAGCTGCTGAGGAAATGCAGTTTGATATTGCCCGTCTGTCTTTTGAAGGACCTGCGGAGGAATTGCAGCGGACCCGTTTCACCCAGCCGGCTATTTTGCTTCATTCGCTGGCGGTACTAACAGTATTGGGTGACAGGTTGCCGTCATTTGATTTTGCTGCCGGTCATTCACTCGGAGAATACGGAGCGCTGGCGGTAACAGGCGCCATGACCTTTGAACAGGCAATCAAGGCAGTGGTCAAACGTGCTGCTTTGATGGAAGAAGCATGTCAGAAAACTCCCGGTACGATGGCTGCTATCATGGGGTTACAGGAAGATACGGTGAATGATATTTGTACCCGCGCAGCCAATACGGGGGTGGTTATTCCGGCGAACTATAACTCCGCCATTCAGATTGCTATTTCCGGGGAAGTGGTAAGTGTCGAGAAGGCAGTGGCGTTGGCAAAAGAAGAGAAAGCCAGGCGAGCGGTAATGCTTCAGGTTGGCGGAGCGTTTCATTCGCCGCTTATGGAATCTGCCAAAATCGGCCTTGAGGAGTATTTTAACAATATGTCCTGGCAAACACCTTCTAAACCGGTTATTGCCAATGTTACAGCTCAGCCAGTCAATGATAGTGATACCATTCGGGATATGTTAATCAAGCAGGTCACGGCTCCGGTTCGATGGGCACAGACGATGTCGTATCTTGTAGAGCAGGGGGTCACGACTGTATATGAAATTGGTCCCGGAAAAGTATTAGCCGGGTTGGCAAAACGGGATATGAAGCCGCAAAAGATAGTAAATCTCGATACTTTGGCAAATATTGAAGCATTGACTGCGGCTGGTGTATAAGGAATATGAAAATGGATTTTACTGGAAAAACAGTAGTAGTGACCGGTTCCGCTCGTGGCATCGGGCAGGCGATTGCTGAGCGTTTTGCTACCCGTGGCGCAAATGTAGTCATCAGCGACTTGACCGAAGAGGATGTCAATAAGACAGCTTCTGAGATTTCCGGCAATGCGGTTGGGATAAAAGCAAATGTGACAAGTGCTTCCGATATCGAGCAGCTTTTTGAGAAAACTACTGAAAAATTCGGTCGGGTTGACGTGGTGGTCAACAATGCGGGGATTACCCGCGATACCCTGACTATTCGGATGGATGAAAAGGATTGGGATATGGTTCTTGACATCAATCTGAAAGGCGCTTTTCTTGTCACCAAGTCAGCCGCTCGGATAATGATGAAACAACGGTACGGGCGGATTGTTAATATCAGCTCGGTGGTGGGGTTGACTGGCAATGCCGGACAGTCGAATTACGCCGCCTCGAAAGCCGGCTTGATTGGTTTAACACGGTCGGTTGCAAAGGAACTGGCATCGCGTGGTGTAACAGTGAATGCTGTTGCCCCGGGATTTATAGAAACGGAAATGACAAAAACATTACCTGAAGCAGCTCGGCAACATTTTTTGGAACGGGCTGTCATAAAGCGAGTAGGAAATCCAGATGACATAGCTTCGGCAGTGCTGTTTCTGGCATCTGATGAAGCGTCGTATATTACCGGACAAGTGCTGTCGGTTGACGGTGGACTGTCTATCGCGTAAATTCAAAAAAACACACATACGTAAGGAGTTGAGGAATGTCCGTAGAAGAAAGAGTCAAAGAAATTATCGTAGAACAGCTTGGTGTGGAAGCCAGTCAGGTATCTGAAGGTGCAAAGTTTGTTGATGATTTGGGAGCGGATTCACTGGATACGGTTGAACTGGTGATGGCTCTTGAAGAGGAATTCAATATTGAGATTCCTGATGAAGATGCGGAAAAAATCGTCTCTGTCGGTGACGCGATAAAATATATCAATGAGCATGCGGCAGCAACCCAGTAGGGGGAAATCGTAAAGCGATAAGAATTATTTATGAATAAACGAGTTGTCGTTACAGGCATGGGCGTGGTCAGCCCGCTTGGTAACAACATTGAGGAATTATGGGATGCGTTACTGGAGGGGAAATCCGGTGTAGGACCGGTCACGCGCTTTGATGTTTCTCAATATCCAACGAAAATAGCTGCGGAAATAAAAGATTTCAACGGCGCTGACTTTATTGAAAAGAAAGAGCAGCGCCGTATGGATTTATCCGAACAGTATGCTATTGTTGCCAGCGAACAAGCCATTCAGGATTCTAAACTTGATGTGAAGTCTCTTGATCTTGACCGATGCGGAGTTGTTATCGGTTCCGGTATCGGCGGTATCTCCACGTTTGAAAAACAGCACAGTTTGTTGGAGAAATCCGGTCCGGGACGGGTCTCCCCGTTTTTTATTCCAATGATGATTATTGATATGTGTGCCGGTTTGGTGTCTATCCGTTTTGGGTTTCGGGGACCAAACTATGCCACGGTGTCGGCGTGTGCTTCTTCCGCTCATGCCATAGCAGATGCCATGCACATTATACAGCGTGGGGAAGCGGATGTGATGATTGCCGGCGGGGCTGAGGCGACCATCACACCTACTTCGCTTGCAGGTTTCTGTCAGGCGAAGGCGCTCTCAACGCGAAACGATGAACCGGAAAAAGCATCACGTCCGTTTGACAAAGAACGTGATGGGTTTGTGATGGGTGAAGGTGCTGCCATGTTGATTCTGGAATCATGGGAACATGCAACTTCACGTGGTGCAACTATCTATGGTGAAGTACTCGGCAGTGGCATGTCTGCCGATGCATATCATATGACCGCCCCTCATCCGGAGGGACTTGGTGCTATTCAGGCAATGCGGAAAGCAATCAAGGATGCCAACCTGGAGCCGACACAGGTTGATTATATCAATACGCACGGTACATCAACAAATCTTGGTGATATTTCCGAAACACGTGCTATAAAAGAAGTACTGGGCGATCACGCGTACAAGATTCCTTGTAACTCGACCAAGTCAATGATTGGTCATTTGTTGGGTGCTGCCGGTGCTATTGAACTGGCTGTTACTTTTAAGTCAATACAACAGGAGATTGTACATCCGACTATGAATCTGGACAGCCCGGATGAAGAGTGTGATTTGGATTATGTCCCCGGTGAAAAACGTAATATAAAGATTAATTATGCACTATCCAACTCGTTTGGCTTTGGAGGGCACAATGTTTCCCTTGTTGTTGGGCGAGTCAATGGCAAACCATAAGTAGATGGGTGTTTGGAATAAGCTACAGCAGATTATAAGCCGTTCGTCAGAGACAACATCACCGCCAGTCAATTTTGAAGAAGCTGAACGAATTATCGGCTACCATTTTCATGATAAAGAACTTCTGCGGTTGAGCCTTACGCATCGATCGTATGCGTATGTGCAGGATGAATATCCCCGCTCGAACGAACGGCTTGAGTTTTTGGGTGATTCTGTTTTAGGACTGATAGTTGCCGAACTGCTGTTTAAGGATTATCCGAACCTTCGGGAAGGAGAACTGACCAAGCTCAAGGCGCTGCTGGTGAGCGAAACAACCCTGGCGGATGTGGCTATCAAGTCAGGGTTAAACAAGTACTTGCTTTTGGCTCCTGAAGAGGACCGTGCCGGTGGGCGGGAGCGACCATCTATTGTTTCCGATGCCTTTGAGTCTGTTTTGGGAGCGGTGTTTCTCGATGGAGGGATAGGAGCTGTTCGGGATGTTATTGTTCGGCTGTTATATTCTAAAAAAGACAGTATCACTTCTGATTCTTCACGTCGCAATTTTAAGGGTGAGTTGCTGGAGTTAATGCAGGCAAGAGGAGAGGGAATGCCCCGGTATGATGTAGTTTCGGAATCGGGTCCTGATCATGATAAAACATTCAGTGTTGATGTGTATGTTGGTGGGAAAAAAGTAGGGTTGGGAACCGGTCATTCCAAGAAAGAAGCCGAACAGAAGGCGGCATCAGCAGCTTTGGAGCACTTCCGCAAACAGGATAACCAGTAGCAAAGTTTTTCTCATTATCTGTTTTGAATATCCCTTCATATTGTTATGCTCATACCAAACGTTACATTCATTGCAAAAGAAATTATTATTTGTTGCATTCATGTATGAATGAATGTTTATGCCAATATAACATTGTGCAGTCAATATTGACATAAAATTATTTATATCCATGTCTTTGTTTGTTGTTATTTCCTTCAAACATGATAAATAAACGTCCATTATGCATGAAAAACGATATTTTATTGCATTTTATTGTCTTTTTATGTTGACATTATTTTTTATCAATGCTCATTATGTGTCGATAGAGAGAATGAATGATGTTTGATGTGATATGCAAACATTAATATACTATTAACTTCATTGTAGGAGTATTGATTGATGCGCAAAGCTACAAAGAGAAAAACAGCAGCAAAGAAGACGACCAGGAAAAGAGGTCTTCGTCCCGGTGCAAAAGCATGGACTGCAGCGGAAGTCAAACGGTTGACATCCCTGTACAAAAATAAAACAGCAAGTGAAGTAGCAAAAGCTTTGAAGCGTTCATTGGCATCAGTGAGTGCGAAAATCAATGCTCTTGGTCTGAAAAAAGGCACCAAGAAAAAAGCGACAGCGAAGAAAACAACAACTCGTAGGAAAGCTGCCCCGAAGAGAAAGACTGTTGCCCGCAAAAAAGCAGCCCCGACGAAAAGAACAACCACCAAGAAAAAAGCTACTGCCAAGAAAAAGGTTGTCA
>JAJRZL010000214.1 GCA_024275255.1 Candidatus Zixiibacteriota bacterium
ATCGAAACAAACGAAAAAGTTTGGATTGGCACCGAGAAGATTAAAAAAGGGATAGCGCAGAAAAAATATAAGTGGTAGTCAACATGCAACACCGTGCATGGTATCGGGCAGCAATAGTCATTCTGTTGCTGCTCGTATGTATTGGCTGTGGTTCGATAGCAACGCAAAAACAATTCTACGAACCACTGACAGCAGAACTTCGCGCCGGTAAATATCAATCTGTCATCGCGCAAATCGAATCAGCCCGGCAGGATGGCAAGTATGGAAAAAAAGACAGGTTTATTTACTATGTCGATGCCGGCATGGCATATCATTATGCCCGTGAATATGACTCCAGCAACCTGCGGTTAGCTGATGCCGAACGCACCAGTGAAGAGCTGTACACGAAATCAATATCAAAAGCTTTTCTGGCAAACACCTTTCTCAATGATAATGTGTTGGAATACCCCGGTGAAGATTACGAAGTCCTCTATACCAACCTTGTCATGGCGCTTAATTATGTTGCTTTGAACAAATTTGACGATGCCTTTGTTGAAATTCGCCGTGCCAATGACAAACTTGACCTTCTCGAACAAAAATACGTGGACCTTGCCGACCGTTTCTCGGAGCAAAGCAGGAAAGATACTTCTCAAGTCTATATACCCTACACAGCCCCACAAATTCGTTTTAATAATTCCGCCTTTGCCCGATACCTTTCTATGCACATGTATGCTGCTGATGGAAAGTATGATGATGCCGAAATAGATTACCGTCATTTTCTCGATGCCTACCAGTCGCAGCCGAATATCTACCCTTTTGAACCGCCGTTAGTGAAATATCATGATAAAACCGATGCTATCCTCAGCGTGGTTGGGTTTGCCGGTTTGGAGCCGGTCAAGGAAGCGTTGAACCTGCGTCTGCGCTCGGATAAAAAACTCGATGTGCTCACGGTGATTTATACCGATGCCAATGTAGAGAATACCTTCTTCAACAATTTCCCGTTACCTGATGGGATCGGTGATATTTATGCCAAACTTTCCATCCCGCAACTTGTACCTTTGCCATCGAAAGTTCATTCAATGAGAGTATATGCCGGTGCCCGGTTGCTGGGGAATGTACAAATTATGGAGGATATCAGCACCATTGCCCGGGAAACATTCAGTGCCAGGCAATCGATGATATTATGGCGGACGGTGATGCGTACCCTGGCAAAAACCCTGGCATCCTCCAAGCTCAAAAAGAAAATAGATGATGGGGGAATAGGCGGATGGCTTGGCAAACTTGCTGTCGATGTAGTACATGACATTTCCGAAAACGCCGACCTGCGTAGTACGCACCTGCTTCCCGGTCGTATTTATGCCGGAGATTTTGTGATTGATCCCGGAACGTATGATATCAAGGTGGAATTTCTCGATACCGATGGCATGGTCATCGAATCCCGGTTCTACCCGCAAGTTACTGTCCGAAAGAATGATTTCAACCTTCTGCACACGTTTTGCCTGCAATAAAGAATAGCACCATATTCTCTTTTTGAATCCAAAGTAACAATTCCCGCTGGTTTTTTACCGCTGGACGCTTATATTTCATGCCATGATAGAAAAGACGCTGCAACGAATTACGCACGGCGAGTTTTTTGTAATCGCCGGACCATGTGTTATCGAGTCGGAAACTACCTGCCTGATGGTGGCGCAACAGGTGGCAACGCTTTGCGAAACATATAACATCCCGTATATTTTCAAATCCTCGTTCAAAAAAGCCAACCGTACCGCTGTCGATTCTTTTACCGGCCCGGGACTTGATGAAGGATTGAAAATACTGGAAAACGTTCGCTCACAATTACAAGTGCCGGTTTTGACCGATATCCACGAAACATCGGAAATCGGTTCCGTTGCAGAAGTGGTTGATATACTCCAGATACCGGCATTCCTGTGTCGGCAAACCGATCTTATCGTACAGGCGGCGGCAACCGGGAAATGGGTAAATATCAAGAAGGGACAATTCATGGCTCCCGATGATATGCGGTATGCTGTCGCCAAAGCAGGAACAGACAAAGTTATGCTCACCGAGCGTGGGACATCGTTCGGGTATCATAATCTGGTCGTCGATTTCCGTTCTCTTCTCATTATGAAAGCGTATGGAATTACTGTCTATGATGCCACCCATTCGTTGCAGCATCCGAGCGGCGGGAAGGGAGTATCGACCGGTCAGCCGGAGTTTGTTATTCCCATGGCAAAAGCAGCGATGGCGATTGGCATTGACGGGTTGTTTGTCGAAACGCATCCCGATCCGAAAACAGCAAAATCAGATGCCGGTGCGATGCTGCCATTAGATAAAATGGAAGAGTTGCTAAAAGCGGTTACTGAAATCAGGGACCTGGAGCACAGGTAATAACAAATGGCAAAACTTACTCGACAGGAACTGGTCTCCCGATTCAAACAAGTAAAATTGTTAGCATTGGATGTTGATGGTGTTCTGACTGATGACAGCTTGTTTTTCGGACCGGACGGATTTGAACTGAAACGGTTCAACATTTCTGATGGCTTATACATGGTCCTCGCTATGCGTGCCGGGTTGGAACTGGCAATTGTATCCGGGCGGTATTCGGCGGCAACTGATACCCGGATGAAAGACCTTGGAGTGAAACATGTGTTGCAGGGAATGAAAGACAAGGTCAAACAAATAACCCCCCTGCTTGAAGAGCTGAACCTCACGTTTTCCGATATTGCTTTTGTCGGAAATGAAATCCTTGATATCAGCCTTGCAGAGAGAGCCGGACTTTCTATTGCTGTCTCCGATTCTGCACCGGAGTTGATTCATGTCGTGGATTATATCACTACCCGCAAGGGTGGCGAAGGTGCGGTGCGGGAAGTGCTCGAATGTTATTTCGATGCGATTGCTGTTAATCCGAGGGACTACCTGGTATGATTGATTTGGTTGCTTACGCCAGAGAGGTTATTCTTCTTGAAGCCGAGGCGGTGGCTGCTTTGGCGGAAAAGTTGAACAGTAACTTTCAAAAAGCAGTGGAGGTCATTCTCAACTGTAAAGGGCGGGTTATTGTTTCCGGGATGGGCAAGTCCGGGTTGGTCGGTCGTAAAATTGTAGCCACGTTTAATTCTACCGGCATTTCTTCCTTTTTTCTTCATCCGGCAGAAGCAATTCATGGTGACTTGGGGTTAGTACGGGAAAAAGATATCCTGCTGGTCATTTCCAAATCCGGTCGGTTAGGAGAAACAGAACTGGTCATTGCCTCCGCCAAGCGATTAGGCCTGCCGATAATCATGTTGGCTGGAAACACCAGCTCGGAAATGGCGGCTCGCTCTGATATTGTGCTCGATTGTTCCGTAAGCAAAGAAGCCTGCCCGAACAACCTTGTCCCGACTTCGTCCTCAACGGCGGCGCTGGTGATGGGAGATGCCCTGGCGATGGCGTTGCTGAAAGCACGCAATTTTTCTCCCTCGGACTTTGCCGAGCTTCATCCGGGCGGGTTCCTCGGTTTGCGCTTGCTCAAGCGGGTGAAAGAACTGCACCATACGGGGGATGAAATACCATTAGTGAAACCGACCGCATCGATGAAAGAAATGATTCTTGAGATGACCGGCAAACGGCTTGGATGTGTACTCATGACTGATGCACAGAAACATTTGACCGGGATTTTTACTGATGGTGACTTACGTCGGTTGGTTGAAAGCGGAGAGGATTTTTACAACCTGACCGCATCGCAGGCGATGAAAAATTCTCCCAAAACCATTTCCGAAAATGCCCTGTTGGATACGGCACTGGCGATGATGGAAAAAAATGCTATCACGCAACTGGCTACGGTCAATGAGCAGGATTGTCTGGTAGGGATTATTCATCTGCACGATATTCTCAAGTCAAAACTGGTCTGATTATGCGCCGGAGCAAACTGCTCAAACGGAAAGCTGTCTATTACCTGATTCGCTGGTTTGTCTGGTTTTACAATATTGTTCCCCGCAAAGCAGCACAGGCAATCGGAGCATGGATAGGTGTGGTGATTTGGGCGTTGGCAAAAAAAGACCGTTACCGTACTATTCGTCATTTGACTTTAGCGTATGGTGATACCCTCACCCGTCGCCAGAGACAACATATCTGCCGCGAGTTTTTTGTCAATACGAGTAAGAATCTCGCTGATGTTATCCGTTTCAGGAACCATTTTGAGGAAATAAAGCAACTGGTAACGGTTGAGGGGCTGGAGCATTACCACGCTGCATTCGAGAAAGGAAACGGGGTCATCGGTATTACCGGGCATATCGGTAATTTTGAATTATTGGCTGCCTACATGGCTACCTATGAATATCCAACAGCAGTGATAGCCAGAGAAATCTACGACCGCAACCTGGAGCAGCTTGTTTCGGAAAACAGAAAAGCTGCCGGTATAACTGTTTTCAGCACAACTGATTCACCCCGAAAGATTTTACGCTGGCTAAAAGCGAATGGCGTTCTTGGGGTTCTGATTGATACCGATTCTAGCCGGGTACGCGGGGAATTTATTCCCTGGTTTGGTCGCCCGGCAAATACACCTGTTGGGCAGGCAATTCTGGGACTTCGGGCGGGGTCCGTTTTTCTCCCGATTGCTTGTGTCCGAACACCCGACAACAAGTACCGTATTATTGTCAAACCTCCTGTTACCGTGGAGCTTACGGGAGACACTCCAGCCGATACCCGGCGGATAACCGAGGTTTGTGTCAGGGAATTGGAGGAAATTATCACTGCTCATAAATCCCAGTGGATCTGGTTGCATAACCGCTGGCATACCAAGCCTGAAAAATACGCTTGACTTTTCGCTGGTAATCTCGACTTTAGGCGCCGATATACGTATGAGATATATGGAGCAAGAAAAAATGAAAACATGGTTTATAATAATATCGTTGTTGCTTGTTGTCGGTTTACTCGGTGGATGTAACCGTGACGAAACCGGTGCCAACACTCGAAGCGCTGATATAGACAGTGCCGCGATGCCCGATTCCGAGGTAAGCGGAGCAAAGATATATTTATATGACGGCAGCCGGATGACCGCTGAAATACGCGCAAACAAAATAGTTCAGTTTGATTCCAGGGATTCCACCATTGCCTACCAGCTTGATATTGATATTTTCGATTCATTGGGTGATGTGAGTTCTCAGGTCAGCGGTGATTCCGGAATTATTCATGAAAATGTCGGGCAGTTTGTTATCTTCGGTAATGTTGTCGTGATAACGGAGGACAGCTCCCGGCTGGAAACGGATGTGTTGTACTGGGACTCTAAAACCGACCGGATTCATACCGATGCCTTTGTGCGGATTACCAACTCTCAGGGAGAAATAACCGGCTGGGGGATGGAATCCGATCAACGACTGAGCTGGTACAAAATACTCCACCGGGTTTCCGGCGAGATGTCCAACCCGGAAAAGTTCAAGGGTCCGGAATAAATTTAGTTATAGCTATCGGTAAAGAACGACATAACTGTCTGGTTGTGCCGTTCTTTTTTTCGATTATACAGGCAATTGAAATAAATCGACTACCCGGCTTTGTTGCGGGTAATTCCTGCTCTAAAAGAACTTATTAGTCCATATTTCACAAACCAAACGTATTTACAATTGTATAATTGATATAATAAAACGGCTCTGCTTTGAGCCTGTACTTTGTAGTGCATACTAAAAGGAGCTCACCCATGACTGAACAACATGTCTCACAGTTATTGGAAAGGGATTTAGGGAGGGTAATCGAAGATACCGAGCATTTTCTTTCAGATCTCAAGGGTCATCGGAGCATCAAGAAATTAGTAAAAAAAGATGTGACAAAACTCAGGGATCACTTGTACCGACTGCTTGAACATGTCGAGAAACTTGAAGAGGAACATGTCAGGTAAACAACAGTACTATTACTATATTGTTATGTTTGCAGGGAAAATACTATTTATGTAAGCGATTATCAGGTGTCGTATTTCATGGGTACGGTACTTGTAGAATAAAAAAAAGCCGGGGGTATCGTGTAATCTCCCGGCTTAAACTTATACCGCATCCGTCAGTTTTCCACATACTTACTCAGTATCTGGGTCATTTTGGATGTCATGCGGGAATTGGGGAGCACTTCCGTTGCCCCCGCCGTTTTGGCTGCTTTCATCTGTTCTTTCAGCACATGTGGCGAGTAGCAAACAATGGGAATTTCCTTGGTAACGGCATACGAGCGGAGCTTGTTGATAAGCGCCGGTGCTTCTATGCCATTCAGGTTAAGGTCGATAATAATCAGGTCGGGCTTCAACTCGTGAGCTTTGTTGAATATCTCATCCGATCTAATAGCTTTAATCCCCTCAGCTTCCCAGCTATCAAGGACAGTCATAATCTTCGAAGTGAAGATCATGTTGTTTGCCGCAATGATTACTTTCTTACCCATTGCCTTCAATCCATTCTTTAGTTCACATTCCCTCTACCCATAACGGGCAATCTTCAATCCTGCGTCCGAACCCCTAATATAATACTTTTACGTTAAAATGCAAATTTGCACCCATAATTCTTATCGCTTACTCCATTCGTATTATTATGTTATTGGTATATATAGATATACGTCCATAAAATTTTTATATGGCATTACCCGGCTGACAAACAAAAAATAGCATTTTTGTTGATATTTTGTTCTTTCTTAGCTACCAACAAGGTATGAGAGAAACGAAAATAATTGCGACCTATGGTCCGTCGGTGGCATCAGTTGACATGGTGCGCAAACTTTGTGAAGCAGGGGTTAATGTTTTTCGTATCAATTGTTCTCATGGGGCGGCTGATGATTTTTTCAAAGCGGTGGAAACTATCCGTGAGGGAATATCTCAAGCCCGGTATCCGGTAGCTATCCTGTTTGATATTAGTGGTCCCAAGCTCAGGTTATCCCGTTTCTCCGGTGAACTTCCAATTAATAAAGGGGATACGATAACATTGACAACCGGCAAAACAGATATATCAAAAAACACAATCAGTGTGAACCACCCTGCGATAATAGCTTCGGTTAAAAAAGGCGAGCGGGTGTTTATTGATGACGGGAACTATATGTTTGATGTTGTCTCGACATCTGCTGAAGAGGTGAAGCTGATAGCGCAGAATCATGGCACCCTGTTGCCGGGGAAAGGGATAAACCTGCCTGATAGTGATATCAAGATAAATACCATTACTGAGAAAGACCGGCAGGATATCAAATCCGCTGTTAAAGCAAAGGCGGATTATATCGCTCTTTCGTTTGTTCGTTCCGGTGATGACATTATAGAAGCCCGTAAGTTGATTAAGCAGGATGGCGGGGATCAGCGCATTATCGCCAAGCTGGAAAAACAGGAAGCGATAGATAAGCTCGAAGAAATCATGCTCCTTGCCGATGGAGTAATGGTCGCCCGGGGTGATCTTGGGGTGGAATGTCCTCCCGAAGAGTTACCGCGATTGCAAAAGAAAATTACCAGCCTTGCCAATCGTCATCATAAACCGGTTATCGTGGCGACCCAGATGCTGGAGTCAATGCGGTTTTCCCCGCGAGCGACCCGTGCTGAAATAAACGATGTTGCTTCGGCGGTTATGGATTTTGTCGATGCGGTGATGCTTTCGGCGGAAACGGCATCGGGGGAATATCCGATAGAAAGTGTGAAGACAATGGCAAAAGTAATCAAAGCTACTGAAAAAGCCTTACCGATGCCTGAAATAAAGCTGGAATCGCACCTGATACGTTCCCGGATGCCGTTTGCCATTGCCGATGCCGTCAATCATACCAAGGAGCACGAAACAGGTAATATCATTTTTGCTTTCACCACCTCCGGCTATACTGCCGAGCTTATTTCTAACCTGCGTTCTTCACGTCCGGTGATGGCATTGACTCATGACAGGCGCGTTATGAACCGCCTGGCGCTGTATCGTTCGGTTTATTCGGTCGAGATTCCCCACCCATCATCGTTTGAAGATATGGTTGCTACGGTGCAGAATGTCAACCGGCAGTTCCAGCTTGCCAAGCCTGATGATACGATTATTATTACCGGAGGTGCGCCGTTTGGTCAGAATGTACCTACAAATTTTATGATGTTTGTACAGGTTGAGAAAACATGAACATACCACAAGCGCTATACCGTAAATATAAAACAGCAGTACAAACGGGTATTCTGCTTTTGAGTATCTTCTGTCTGTTAGGGACTTCGTCTGTCTCTGCGTCAGACAGGAAAACCAGGCAAACCAAACCGGCTTCCCGGAAAAAACAGATGTGTATTTCTATTGATGAGCTTCCCTCGGCGGAGTCATTTGAAGAAATAGCTCCTGAAACGGTAATGATACCTATCATGCGGGCATTGAAAGCTCATCAGGTGAAAGCTATCGGATTTGTTGTCGGGAAAAACATCGGGCGAGCGTATGATTTACTTGGCGAATGGCTCAATGACGGACACCAACTGGGCAATCTTACCTATTCTCATTCCGATTTTCGTGAGATGGGTATTGAGCAGTTTTTGAAAGATATTATTGCCGGAAACGATGCCCTGGAAACCATGCTTGCCGGATTTGGACAGAAAAAGAGATACTTTCGATTCCCCTTCCTTCATTATGGTACCACTATCAAGGGACGACAGAATGTAGAATTATATCTCGATGAGCATGATATCACGCTGGTCCATGCGTCGGTTGTTGTTGAGGATTATCTGTATAATTTGTCATTGCAAAAACTTGGTCCGCACCCCGATTCGGTTTCGGAAGATATTATCGGGAGTGAATATGTTGCTCATGTCCTTGAAAGAATAGAAGCCGCGGAGCAGTTGTCCAAAAAGTTGTTCAATCGCAACTGCCGCCAGATATTGCAACTGCGAGCCAACCGGCTAAATGCCCTGGTCCTCGATGAACTTCTGTCGGCTATTGAGAGTATGGGGTATGAATTTATCACCGTCGATAAAGCCCTGCGTGATAAAGTCTACCGCTCCCCGGAAGCATATTTTGGCAATAAGGGGCTGGGATATCTGGATATGATTGACCAGAGCGACCCCGATAAACTCCCCGCCCAATAAAGATATTGCAGGATTTTATTGCTTATCGCTTACGTACACTACTGCTTGATAAGAGCTGATTTTTTCCAGCATGGATCGCGGGATTTCCGGCATACTGGAGCCGGCAAACAAATCTTTTTCGTTGCTGTCGATATCTGTATTCGATGAAGTACATGCGATGAGAGAACCGCTGTGATCAAAAAACGAGATATTGTATGCAATATGCTTGGGAGTGCCAGACAGGTTCGATATTTTCGGTGTTGTTTGAATAATAAACCTGCCGAAAAACTCATCGCCGCGTAGTTTGAAAACAAGACTGATATCGGGGTTTTCCAATGTCAGGGGGAACAGTTTACTCTCGTCGAAAGGACCCGCTTGCTGAAGGATGCATTGACCGGATTTTGTTATGATATCCGATGATGCAAAGGCCGTTGCACTTATAAGGAACACTATCACAAAAACCAGACTGCTTTTCATGGCTATATCTCCTTTTTCCGTGTATTACTTACCATTTAATAGAAATATACATTTTGAAGTATATAGTCATATATCGACACTTTTCCTCAACTTGATTGCCGGGGGGTATTTATGTTATGCCCGGGAGTGTATTGGCAGGTCCAAGTTGTTGGGTGGTATGTGGTTTTAGTAAGCAGAAGAGCTTCCGTGGTTGTTTCTGAAGCGGGAACTTACCGTTGCCCCGTATGTTGTAATTACAGAATTAGTTGTTGGCAAGAATACCTGCTGACCGTATATTATTGCGCTGAGAAATAAAAAATTGTTCAGGTTTTGAGCAACCTGTCGATACAAAACAGGAGAAGATTATAACGTGAATTGGCCTATTCTTATGGCTGGCGCCGAGGGCGCCGGTGGCGGCAACAGCGGGATGTTTACCCTGGTATGGTTTGGACTTATTTTTGTCCTGATGTACCTGCTGTTAATCCGCCCCCAACGGAAAAAACAAAAGGAGCATGAACGGCTCCTGCAAGAGTTGAAAAAAGGTGATAAAGTAGTAACAACCGGCGGTATGTTTGGAACTATTTTTGCCATTGATAACGAGCGCAATCGGGTTGTGCTTAAAATTGGTGATAATATAAAAATGGAGTTTTTGAAATCTTCCATCGCCGCCAAGGTTGACAGTTGAGGTAGGAGTTGCCGTGGCAGTAAGACCGATAGTCATATACGGTAACCCGGTATTGCGGAAAGTTTGCGAACCGGTTGAGGAAATCAACCAGGAAACAAAAGATTTGGTATCCGATTTAGCGGACACACTTAATGATGCACACGGTCTGGGATTAGCAGCACCCCAGATCGGTGTCTCAAAACGCGTATTTATTTTAGATTTATCAGCGATTGATTTAACAGCAACCCTGACGGTCTTTATTAATCCGGAAATTATCGAGACAAGCGACCAGGAAGTTGAACTGGAAGAAGGATGTTTGTCTTTTCCAGGGCTCTATCAAAAGATAGTCCGTCCTGCAGTAGTGAAAGTCCGGGCAACAGACCTCGAAGGCAATCGGTTTGAAGTAGAAGCCGATGGTATGACGGCACGAGCTATTTTGCATGAATATGACCATCTGGAGGGTGTGCTCTTTATTGATCGTATGTCAGCCCTGACAAGAACATTGATTCGAGGGCGTTTGAAAAAGCTGAAAAAAGTTTCGTAATTAGATTTTTTATCTTTCCGTCTTTCACAAGTACCGTATCAGAAATCGTCCTTACCTCTACGGCACAAAAAAAGTGACATGAGAGTGATTTTCATGGGCACGCCTGAGTTTGCCTGTAAGCCTTTGGCATGCCTTGTTGAAAGTGAGCATGATGTCCTTGCGGTGGTTACGGGACCGGATGAGCCGAAACCGCGCGGACGAGGACTTCAGCCGACCCCTGTACATCAGGAGGCGAAGCGGTACGGACTGCCTGTTTTTACCCCATCGACCCTGAAGAACAAACAGTTGCGTGAGGAGTTGAAAGCCTTGCAACCGGATATTTTCGTTGTTGTAGCTTTTAAGATACTCCCCCGAAAGTTGTTTACACTTCCGAAATATGGTTCCATGAACATCCATGCCTCGTTGCTGCCCCGCTACCGGGGAGCTGCTCCGATAAACTGGGCATTGATAAATGGTGACAAAGAGACAGGGTTGACCAGCTTTCTGTTGCAGGAAAAAGTGGATACCGGCGATATTGTATTACAGGAAAAAGTACCGATTTATGATGATGATACGTTTGACACCCTCTATGCCAGGCTTTCTGAGTTGGCAGGTCCGTTTTTGTTGCGCTCGTTGGATACCATGATGAGTGATGGGTTTACCCCCATTCCCCAGGATGATTCACAGGCAAGCCCGGCTCCGAAGATTTTCCCAACCGATGCCATGATTGATTTCGGATTTCCGGCTGAGAATGTACGAAATTTTATACGCGGGCTGTCTTCAGTTCCCGGGGCGTACACCTTTTTCAGGGGAGCGCGGGTAAAGATTTTACGGTGTCAGGTGATTCCAGATAATGAATATTTACAGGGCGAACAACCACCTCGTCCGGGTACAATCATAGTGTACAGGAAAGATTTGCTGGTACAGTGTGCTGATACCGCGGTAAAAATTCTTGAGTTAATGCCGGAAGGCAAGAAAAAGATGGATGGGAAAGCGTTTCTAAACGGGTACCATCCGGATATGGGAGAGTGTTTCGGTGAAATACTCAAGGGGGCGAAGGAAATAACATGAAAAAAGAGATTTTAGTAAATTCGACAGACTATGAACGTCGTGTCGCTATTCTTGAAGACGACCGACTGGTTGAATTGCAGGTACAACGTCCTGATAATGAGCGGATGGTTGGTGATATTTACAAGGGAGTCATCCGTACGGTTTTGCCGGGGATGTCCGCCGCATTTGTAGATATCGGGATGCCACGCGCCGCTTATCTACACTCATCGGATATTGGCAAGGATTACGGGTACCTGTCTGAAGATTCCGAAGAAGAGCATACGCCTGCCGATATCGTGCGTAAAAAAAGACAGGATAAAATAGAATCGGTGCTGAAACGTAACCAGGAAGTCCTGGTGCAGGTTATTAAAGAGCCTATCTCCACCAAAGGACCCCGGGTTTCGACCGAAATATCAATTCCCGGCAGGTATATTGTATTAGTGCCTGATGATGACCATATCCGGGTTTCAAAACGTATTGTCAACTGGACGGAAAAACGACGCCTGCAAAAAATTCTCGCACCCTTGCGACCGGAAGGCTTTGGGCTGATTGCCCGGACAGAAGCTGAGGGAAAACAGGAAGCGGCTCTTCGGGCGGATATCAAACGGGTGCTCAAACTGTGGGGAAAACTGAAAAAGAAAGCCGACTCCACCCCTGCCCCGACCTTGATTCATAAAGAGGCGGATATGGTTGTTTCCATGCTCCGTGATGTCTTTACCGATGATGTGGAACGGGTCTTGATTGATAATAAAGAAGATTACAAGCGGGTTATCAGCTTTACCCGGCAGGTAATACCGCACTTGAAAGACCGGGTAAAGCTCTATAAAGACAGTAAACCGCTGTTTGACTTGTACAATCTCGAACGTGAGATTGACAATATGATGGAAAACAAGGTCTGGATACGTAAAGGAGCTTACCTTGTCATTGACCAGACCGAAGCAATGGTGACAATTGATGTCAATACCGGCAGATATGTTGGCGGCAAAGATCAGGAAACAACTATTTTCCAGGTAAATTTGGAAGCTGCGCGAGAGATTGCCCGGCAGGTACGGCTTCGTGATATTGGCGGACTTATCATTTGTGACTTCATTGATATGTATAATCGTGAAAACCGACGCAAGCTGTACGAAGAGTTCAAGAAATGCTTCCAGAATGACCGCGCCAAACGAGCGATAAACCCGGTATCGGAGTTCGGGCTTATTGAAATGACCCGCGAACGGGTACGGGAATCCCATCTCCATGCCCTGTCCGACCCCTGTCCGACCTGTCATGGAAGCGGAAGAATCATATCGAAAGAGACGATGGCAACCAAGATTGAACGCTGGTTTCTGCGCGCCAAGGCTGACGGGAAATACAGCAAGTTTAATCTTATTGTTAATCCGCTTGTTGCCGGGTTGATGTCGGACAATGGCACCAATCGTATTGCGCGACTTATGAAAATACAGAAAATCAAGATAAACCTTGTCCGTGATACAACTATTCCGGTAAATAAGTACCTTGTCTTTGATGCTATGACCAATACGGATATTACCGACAAGTACCTTGCATGATTTTAGAAAAAAAGATTGCGCAATGTATAAACATTGTGAATAATAGATACTGGGATGTCCGAATTATATCATATACGCCGCGAGATTGAAATTAAGCTCAATCTGGAATCTTTTACAAATTACCTGAAATTAATCGGGTTCCTTGGAAAGATTGACAAGGAAGAACAACAGGTAAACGGTTTCTTTGATACCGAGGATAAAAAACTTGCATCGGACGGCTGGGCGTTGCGGGTGCGGGCGGAAGATAGAGTCGGGCTGGTGACATTAAAAGGCATGAACACAGCCGATGATATTGCTTCTGTTCGTGATGAAATCGAGGAGGAAATCCCCCATGGGTTGGCGCTCGAGATTCTCGAGCTTAAATATGATGTGATGTCGCTTGATATTGAACCTATCAGGTACGTGAAAGATACCTGGGGGGATATTGCCGTTGCCAAGCTGGTTCATTTTGAAAATAACCGCAAAGTAAAAGCTTTCAAAATTTGCGATTACATGTATGACCTGTTGCTGGACACGACCCATTTCCCCGATGGCTCGGTTGATTATGAGCTGGAAGTTGAGGTTGATAACGAACAGCAGGTTGAGGTTGTACATGATTATTTACAAAAGCTGTTCACCTCGTTGCAAATTCCCTTTCAGGTACAAGAGAAGACCAAGTACGCCCGCGCTTTGGAACGAGCAGGGATGTTTTGATATATGGTAGTATATACCTGTCTATTATTCTGATGTAACATTGTATTATCAAGAGGATTTATCTGATATTTCTTGCCTTATAAGTGGGGTTATATAACTAAGCTTTCAAAACTCATTAAACGCGTTATAGTAACCAAATTGAACCATATAAAGAGACAATATATGTGGGATGTAAATTAATGAATATGCTATGAAAGCTTTTTCATAATTGTTTTATTTTTGGCCGAAAGAATTTATCAAATTTCTCTAGTGTTTCCATAAACCACTGATGTTGATTATTCCAGTCAGTTTTATCTTCTACATTAGCTTCCTTTTTTAAATAGACCCATGAAACTCTATTTTCGGGTAATTCATCCCATATTAAACTCTCACTAATTTGTTCATAGGAAAGAGTTTCATATTTGTCTCTAAGTTTCCTGAAATCTTCTTTTGAGGTGTCAGTATTGATTAGAAACTCTGCACGTAAAAAATTATCTCTTACACTTGATGCTGCAGCCAAATAAAAGTTACTTTTACCTAATGCAAAATTTGTCCAGTGTTGTGGTTGTGGTTTTTGATGTTTTAAGAAGGAATCATGTTCTTCAAAATATTTTTTCATCGCTGTCCAATATTCCAGATTCAATTTTTTGGTACTCGTAAGGTTTTGTTTTGATACAGTATCCTTTATTGACCTTGACCAATCATTAGGTTTACTTACAACTTTAAAAAATGGAGCGGGGAGACTATCACCGATTTGAAAGGCTTCTATTTCTATCCCAAAAAAATTAAATTGCTCATCTGTTATCCTGTTAAGCCAATCAATGGTTGCTCGGTGTTCTTCTGTAAATTTTTTTGCTATCCATATTACAGTTACAGCATCTAAACCTGCTGCATAGGTCATGATTTGACCTAAGTGTGTATGATCTGTCTTTTCAAGTTGATTTTCAATTAAGACATAATTGTTGCCAATGGTGTTCTTACAAAGGATATCAGCTCTAAAGGGACCAACATTTTTTTCTTGTTCAATTACTTCAAGGTCTATCTGAATTACTTCAGATAATTGTTTAATATTTTCTTCTTTTGCAAGCCAAGGTGTAAAGTCACTTGCTTCGCCTTGCCATAATTGACGAATATCAATTTTTTTTAATTTTGCTATTTTCATAGGTCTTAATTAATTTAATTTCATACTTAATGTTTATCAATAAATATTTTTCTTCTATTATATTGACATTTAAGTGCTTATTGGTGAGCTTGACTCACCCTCTGGTACTATCTCTTTTTACTAGTACGTTACTTCATCAAGTGCATCATCG
>JAJRZL010000215.1 GCA_024275255.1 Candidatus Zixiibacteriota bacterium
ACTCTTCGTGAAGTTTGCTTATTTCTCGGGCAAGACAGGCAGGACGGTCACCGAGAACAGCTTCCATGTCAATCAAGGTTTTTGTTATACGGTGCGGGGATTCAAAAAAGATAAGGGTATGAGGGAAATCTTTTAGCTTCTCCAGCCGGGTACGGCGCGCACCTGATTTATTCGAGAGGAATCCTTCGAAGAAGAAACGGTCAGTCGGTAAACCGGAAGCGGTCAGGGCCGGTATCACCGAGGTTGGTCCCGGCAGGGGGATAACGGGAATGCCATGCTCAATGGCGGCTTTCACAATTCTATACGCAGGATCAGAAATCCCCGGTGAGCCGGCATCGCTGATAACAGCAATCGATTCGCCTGCCTGCATCCGCTTGATAAGTTGTTCCGCTCGGGCTGTCTCATTGAAATCATGGTAGCTGATGAGTTGTTTTTTTATACCGTACCGCTGCAGCAAGCGGCCACTGTGACGAGTGTCCTCGCAGGCGATACAATCGACCTGTTTGAGTATTTCCAGGCTCCGCCCGGATATATCATTGATATTTCCAATCGGGGTGGGAACAAGAAATAATGAACCGCCTGACATGCTTACTTTCTGCTTTTATTTTTCAAGTTGGATTTTAGCCGGAATTGCCCGACGACCCAATGAGGGGATTTCCGGCAGAGCACGCTTGAAGGCATTCCGATTCAGCAGGTCAACAACTCGCTCAATATCATTTTTGCTGAATCCTTCTTTTTCCAGGGCTGTTACTGAATGAATCCCGTCATCGACTATCCGCTGCAGGAGGCCATCGATTTGCTCATACCGCACCCCTATCTCACCTTCATCGGTTTGCCCTTCCCAGAGGTCTGCTGATGGTGCCTTAGTGAGTATTTTTTGAGGGATACCAAGCTGCCGGGCTATATTTCGGATGTCTGTTTTGTATAGTTCACCAACCGGGTTAATAGAACAAGCCGCATCACCATACCAGGTTGTATATCCGAGACATATCTCAGTCCGGTTACCTGTTCCTAAAACAAGACGGTTGGTTTCGGAAGCTATATCGAAAAGAATAGACATGCGCTCACGTGCCATTTTATTTCCTGCCCGAAGCCGGTTATGTTCGTTGATGCTCGGGAAATAGGCGTCTATCATGGGGGAGATATCAACTAAGCGATGTCCAATGCCAAGTTTATCGACCAAAAGTTTGGCGTCAGCCACGGAACTTTCAGAGGACGTACGATAGGGCATGAGTACCCCGAGGACTTTTTCTTTCCCCACCGCTTGTACAGCCAGTCCGGCAGAAACAGCCGAATCAATACCACCAGAGAGCCCTATCACATACCCCGTCATATCTGTTTCCGAGAGTTTGTCCCGAATGAACTGTGTTATTTTTTCTATTGCGCTGTTTATATCCAATGTCTGAGCCATAGTTTCTCCTTGTTAATCACATGGTTACAATATGAGAATATGCCCTTGAGCATTCAAGCAAAATATCAACCCACGCTTGACACCGGGGTGGCAGAACCTATATTCCCAATAACAGGGTAGCAAACAGCTATCCCAGCAATAACAGCAATTAATTGGCATCAGGCAGGGACATTTTCCATGCCGGCATGTTATAAAGGATAGAAAGGAAACTATGAGTGTAAACAAAGTTATACTGATAGGTCGGCTGGGACAGGATCCGGAGTTGAAATATACCCCGGGTGGGCGTCCGGTTGCCAGTTTTACCTTGGCGACGAACGAACGCTGGACAACCCAGGATGGACAAAAGCAGGAAAAAACAACTTGGCATAAAATTGTAGCCTGGGGGAAACAAGCGGAAGTCATCAACGAATATTGCAGGAAGGGGAAACAAATATATATAGAGGGTCGAATAGATAACCGTTCGTATGATGACAAGGAAGGAAACAAGCGATATATCTCGGAAGTCATCATCCAGAATTTCCAGTTTTTAGGCAGCCGTGATGATACCGGCGGGCATGACCGACCTGCTTCTGCTCCATCACAGGCAGGGGGAGTTTCTGCTCCTCCCGATGGTGCACCTCCTGAAGATGATGACCTTCCGTTCTGATTGATTTCTGCATATCAATTTTTTCACAGCCCGGTAACATATTGATTACCGGGTTGTTTTATTGTGCAATTTTTATCCGGGGGCAGTGCAATAATCAAACTAAAGAATCAGGTACCGTTCCTCCGAAGAGATAAACAGGGGGATAACTGAATACGAGAATGTTGATTAGGGGTGATATGTTACAGATTCTTAGTTCAGGGTGACTTGAAAATTATTGTCATGCAGCATGTCATGCTAAGTGGTACGACTGAGTGGAGCAGGAGTTATGAGGGATGAAGTGGGAATTACGGGGATGAAGCTGGAGTGGCAAGGGAGAAGTTGGAGTGATAGGGGCGGAGCTGGAATGAGAGGGAAGCTGGTGGTACGATAGGGGGAGAGTGTGGGAATAACAGAGAAGGAAATTGTGAAGACAAGATTTGCAGTGATAAAACTCGAAACGACAAGACCATGAAACAACATGGTAATATATGCTCAAAAGTGTTCAACAGGCCAAAATATATTTGGATATTTCTGTTCAGTGAGGTTGTCGCATGATTCATTGCATAGGAGGTAAAATGCGGGTTTATGCTAAAGTTGGGTTGATGTCGCTATCGACAGTGGTGTTGTCGGGAGCGACAATTATGTATTTTAATACCATCATCTCAGCAGATCATCTGACTAATGTCTCCAACAAGCTGGTAATAGCTGCAATTACCCTTATGCCGTATATGATATCCGCGGCAGTAGCTGCAATAACTGCTATCAGTATCACAACCTTATTGCCATTGTTGCGTGTGTACCGTTCGATGCAGCCGGTTAAGGAACGGTTACGAATGATGGCTGCCGGTGACCTTGCCTCCCGAGTACCGATAGCCAATAATTCTCACCAGATGGTAGATGTGTTGAATGAACTGAATAACACCGTGATAACTCTCGGGCACGAGATTGCCCAGTGGAAACTTATCAATCGGCAACAATGGGATATGTTACAATCAGTTCGGCAGGCAGCATCGGCAAATGATGCCAGCCAGGTTTTGCTGTTTGTCGAGCAGATGGAAAAGAACTGGGGAAAGATTGCCGAAATCGAAGAGCGGTTACTTACCTGATTCGGAGTCTAATTTCTTCTCCAGTTTTCTTACACGAGTCAACAGGTCGGGCAGGCGCGTAAGCGCCGCCTCGATCCGTTTGGCAAGCATAATTTCTCTTGCGGGATATCCGAATAACATCTTCCCCGGTGGGACGGATTTATTAACCCCGGACTGGGCGCCTATTTTTACGCCATCACCGATTTCAATATGACCGACAAGCCCCACCTGTCCGGCAAGAATGACACCATTGCCGATTTTGGTTGAGCCGGAAATTCCCACCTGGGCTACAATAATGGAGTGCTCACCGATTTCAACATTATGAGCTATCTGTACGAGATTATCAATTTTGGTCCCGCGCCCGATTTTAGTCGGACCGAGAGCCCCGCGGTCAATTGAGCAGTTGGAACCGATTTCAACATCATCAGCAATTTCCACCCACCCGACCTGTTTCACTTTTTTCAACCCCGTATCGGATTCGGCAAATCCAAAGCCATCCGAACCGATAACAGTCGAGGCATGGATAATGACATTATTGCCTATGGTGGTGTTATCGAGTATGATTACTCCCGGGTAAATCAGGCAGTTATTACCGATAGTGACATGTTTCCCGACATAGACCGAAGATAACAGTTGACTGTCCTCACCGATACTCGAGTCCTCACTAATATGACAGAACGGTCCGATACCGGCAGTGTCAGCAATTCTTACATCATTTTCGATAATAGTTGTCGGATGACATCCGGGTACAAGCCGCCGTTCGTTCGGATGGAACAGGTCAACAATTCTTGCAAATGCAAAGTATGGGTTCTTGTGTCTGAGTACCGGCTTGGTAGCGTGTTCAGTTGCCATATCAAGCACTACCGCCGATGCCCCGGTTGTTTCAAGAAACCGGGCATAGCGCTTGTTTGCTACGAATGTTATCGCACCCTGCCCGGCGGACTCGATTGGCGCTACCCCGGAAATCAGGACGCTGTCATCCCCGTCAATCGTTCCGCCGACTTTTGCGGCTATCTCCGCCAGGGTAAATGTCGGCTTATTCTTCGAGTTCATCGAGCGCTCTCAGCACCTCATCGGTTACATCGTATGAATCCTTGATATATCCTATCCCTTGCAGGGTAAAGATAACATCATAGTTACCATCAACAGCAACTTTTTCAATCGCTTTGTGAATTTTGTCAAGCAGCGGCTGTACCAACTGGTTTTGTTTCATCTCGGCTTTTCCGCCGGGACCAAAAATTGACTTGGTAAATGCATCGAGCGCCTGTTCCTTGGTGCGGATAGCGGCTTCCCGTTCACGTTTCTTTTCATCGGAAAGAATTAGTTTCTGCTTGTCATATTCATCATACATTTCCTGCAGTTCCTGGCGCATAGTGGTAGCTTCTTCTTCCCACGCTTTCCGTTCTGTTTCCCAGTCTTCCTGAGCTTTCTGCCATGCGGGGTATTCCTGGTAAATACGGTCATCGGTAATAAACCCGATTTTCAATCCTTGTGCGTTTGCAATCCCTGAACACAGTAAAATTACAACTAATGTTGAAAATACTGCCAGGCTTGTTATTCCTGTTTTTTTCATAACGTCCTAAACTCCTTTGAAAATTAATTATTTACCTGAATGTTGTTCCAATTTGGAAATGCGGCTTCCAGCCTTTTGCCTGACCTTCGATGTCATCAAGGGCATATCCAAAATCAAAACCAATGGTGCCGATAGCCGGAACCACTATTCGAAATCCAAACCCTACACTTTTATACAATCCGGAAAATGGTTTGATATCCCTTCTATTGAGCCAGGAATTACCGGCATCAAAAAAGAGCAACCCATACAACTGCCGTTCAGAAATGGGAATTTGTATCTCAACATTTGAGATGAGCATGTACTTACCACGGACACGGGTGCGGAAATTATTAAATGTCGTATCGCTTGGCTGGTCCACCCCGATAATGGCATTTGGGTCATTGTAGAAGAAACTGGTATCGGATTGTGTCACCATGGAATCGGGGGTAAGGCTGCCGTCGTCATACCCGCGTACGATACCGTCAAATGCAACTCCACCGGGAGTGAAACGGTCAGTGATAAGAATACGGTCATCTCCTGCCGGAGAAGTCACCACGCCGTACTGCACGCGGAACGCAATAGCCATTTTCCAGAATAGCGGGAAAAATTTTGCCAATGAAATTTCGTGTTTCTGGTATTTCCAGAATCCACCAAGTAATCCGCCAGTGGTTTGCAATGTGTATGAAAAACGGGAACCTTTGGTTGCAAATTCAGGGAGATTCCTCGAATCGCGTGTGATGGTAAAAGACAAGCGGGAGGCAGTCAGTGGTTCCTCGTTGTAGGAGATGATAGAACCGGGATAAGGTTCGTGAGTGATCTGACCAAGCAGGACATCATTGGCTGCTGCAGTGCCGGGGTCATTGTAGTAATATTGTGATTTATATGAGTTTTGAGCAATATAGGCATCATCGAAATCGAAAAATTTGTTGCGTTCGAGTGAATAGGAGCCATATACCCTGAAATAGTTATCGGGCCACCGCAACCGGCGACCGACACGAATAGAACCGCCGGTACGTCCCTCGGTGTAATCATTGAACCATCTTCTGTTTAGGGCAAAGGCGTTGAAGCCAAGCAGGGTCGGACGACCGAATAACCAGGGCTCGGTAAACGAAATCGAGAACGAGTTCCGTCTGCTTCCATAATCCAGATTGAAAGAAAGGTTCTGACCTTCACCTCGGAAATTGGGAATACCCATCCCAAATGTCCCTACCAGCTTATCCTGACTGTTATAGCCGGCACCGGCGGATATCTGCCCTGTCTGCTTTTCTTTTATCTGGAACTCAATATCCACATCTCCGTTCGGCAGGTTGATAGGGACCGGATCCACCATTTCAAAATAATTCAGCGCCATGGCATCACGTACCGAACGGATAAGCAATGTCCGGCTGAATTTTTCACCGGGCAGGACTTTCAACTCGCGCCGGATAACTTTTTCTTTTGTCTTGCGATTGCCAACGATATTGACCAGGTGGATATATGATGGCAGCCCTTCGGTAATATCATACGTTACATCGATAATAGAATCCGCTCGTGTGGTGCGCTCGTCGAGAATGCGGATGTGTAAATGTCCGATCTCATAATAAGCCGATGCCAGCTCTGAAATAGTTTCGTCATATTTATCAAGATCGAAGACATCGCCCGGTTTATACTTCAGGAGCTTTTTGAGAAAACTTGTTGGCAGTTCTTCATTGCCTTTGAACGAAGCCGTACCGAAATAGTAGCGTGGTCCTTCATAGACATTGAGATAGATAGTCATGCGGTTGCGGGTCGAATCGATACTGATAGAGTCGGAAATTAAATAGGCATCGATATAACCAAGTTTGTGATACTCGTCGATAACCTTAGTGAGATCCTCTTCGTATTTATCCTGGGCAAAATCGGAGCTTTTCAGGAACCCGCGTTTACGGTTGCGCATTTTCCCTACCAGCTTGCTTGCTTTTACCTTCTTGTTTCCATTGATGATAACTTTTTCCACTTTGACTTTGGAATGCTCATCAATGTTGAATACCAGAACCGCTTCGGTGGAGTCGGTATTATAGGTAAGAACCGGGGTAATGGTTGCCTGAAAGTAGCCTTTCTCGGCATAGAGCTTGTGAATCTCGTTTTTTTTCTGCTCAATCAGGTAGGGGGATATGTAGCCGCCTACCCCAAGACCGAGTTTTTCCCGGAGGTCGCGGGTTTTAATCTTTTTATTTCCCCTGAATTCCAGTCCGGCAAGTTTTGGGAGTTCTTTTACGACTATATATACTTTTAAGCCGCTGGCAGTTTGCTCGGCATCTATGCGAACATCGGAAAAAATACCCAGACCATACAGGCGCCGAATTGTTTCGGATACGGCGGTTGGAGTGAGGTTATCCCCCACATGTATAGATGCCACACCGAGAATAAGAGAACGAGTAGCAACATGGTTGCCTTCAACCTCGATCTCAGTTATTCGATAGTTTTCCTGTGACTGTACTGATTGTACCACAGCAAACAGTACAGTACAGGCAAGCACAAAATATCCGACAATATGTCTGATTTTGGCAAACAAGTGTTTATGTTATTCCGGGGTCACAATCTTATTAATTTTTATCTCCGTGTATTGTTGACGATGACCGGCATTGCGGCGGTACTTGGTACGACGTTTATACTTATAAACAATAATGCGGTCATGAGTACCGGTACCGAGCACTTCTGCTTCAATCTTGGCATTGGCAACAGTTGGGGTTCCGACAAGCGCCGTATCGTCATTCTTAATCAAAAGCACTTTGTCAATATCCAGTTTTGTTCCCGGCTCGGCTTTCTGGAAAGGTACTTTGAGCACATCACCTTCTTGTGCGGTGAACTGAACTCCGGAAACATCAAATACTGCGTACATTCATATCCTCCAAAACGTTTGGGAAGTTCTTATCCCATCTCAGGTTAAGCCCATAAAAGTAACATTTCTGCCCTGTAAGTCAAGTCAAACTTGACTATCTATTATATGAGCAAACATAATTTAGACATCATTTAAGGAACTAAGTTCCCGTAAAATCAGGTTTTACCTGATAAGGAAAGGCTGAAACGGCAAAACGGGATTACATATTTTTCCTGAAGAGACGTCATTTACAATAGGAAACTTATGTTGTATATAGGAATAGAACATACTGCCATATTTGAGGTTATAAACCATATTTCCGTAAGTAGATTGTATTATTTATATGAATAAAACAACCAGCGCAAGCAAGCCGAAAACAGTATTTGACTTACAGGCTCCGTATGAACCAAAAGGGGATCAACCACAGGCAATCGAGGAGTTGCTGGCAGGGTTACATGCTGATCGCAAACACCAGACCCTTCTGGGGGTAACGGGATCAGGAAAAACCTTCACGATAGCCAATGTGATTGCCCAATATGGACGACCGGCGCTTGTTATCTCCCACAACAAGACCTTGGCGGCACAATTGTATGGAGAGCTGAAAGCATTTTTCCCCAATAATGCCGTTGAGTTTTTTATCAGCTATTATGACTACTACCAGCCGGAGGCATATTTACCAACCACCGACACGTATATCGAAAAGGACACTTCTGTCAACGAGGACATTGACCGTTTGCGATTACGGGCGACAACCTCGCTGCTGGAACGTGAGGATGTCATCATTGTGGCATCGGTATCGTGTATATATGGGATTGGCTCCCCTGATGAATACAAACGCCAGTTGCTCCGGTTGGAATGTGGGAAAGAGTTTGACCGGGATGAGGTTATCCACCATTTGATAGATATTCATTATAACCGGAATGACATTGATTTTTCACGTGGTAACTTTCGTGTACGGGGAGATACTATCGAGCTTATCCCGGCATATCATGAACATGCGGTACGGATTGAGTTTTTCGGTGATGAAATCGAGCGTATCTCTATTATCGATCCGCTGACCGGGGAGATATTCAGCGAGCGTGACCGGGTGATGATTTATCCTGCCAAACATTTTGTCACTACCCCGGAACGGATGGGTTCTGCTATTGCGGCAATCAAGGAAGAGCTGGAGGAGCGGTTGCGGGAGTTTCGGACAGCCAACAAGCTGCTGGAAGCGCAACGACTGGAGATGCGCACCAGGTATGATATCGAGATGTTGTCGGAAATCGGCTATTGTACCGGGGTGGAAAACTACTCACGGCACCTTTCCGGTAGAAAACCGGGTGACCGTCCATTTACGTTGATAGATTTTTTCCCGGATGATTTTCTGACGATTATAGATGAATCGCACCAGACTATTCCGCAGGTTCGCGGGATGTTTGCCGGAGACCGCAGCCGGAAGGAAGTGCTCGTTGAGCATGGATTCAGACTGCCATCGGCACTTGACAACCGCCCCCTCTTTTTCGAGGAGTTTGAACAGCTTATACAGAAACGAATTTATGTCTCGGCAACACCGGCGGAATATGAGTTCGAAAAGTGTGATGGCGTGATAGTCGAACAGGTTATCCGTCCCACCGGGTTGCTCGATCCGGCAATAACAGTAAAACCACTAAGTACGCAGGTTGATGATTTGCTGGAGCAGGCAAAACTTCGCGCTGCTCGTGGTGAACGGGTTCTGGTAACAACATTGACCAAACGAATGGCAGAGGATTTGACGGACTACATGAACCGTATGGGTATCCGGGTGCGCTATTTACACAGCGAGATTGACACTATTGACCGCACCAGTATCATCCGTGATTTGCGTTTATCCGAGTTTGATGTGTTGGTGGGAGTCAACCTGCTTCGGGAAGGATTGGATTTGCCGGAAGTTTCTCTGGTTGCTATTCTCGATGCCGACAAGGAAGGGTTTTTGCGTTCGGAGCGTTCCCTGATTCAGACTGTCGGCAGAGCGGCACGGAACAAAAACGGTGAAGTGATTCTCTATGCCGATGTTATTACCAACTCCATGCGCAAAGCAATAGACGAAACCAATCGCCGCCGGAAAAAGCAGCTTGCCTATAACCAGAAACATGGTATTGACCCGGAAACGGTGTTCAAGACCCGCGAGGAAATATTGCGCTCCACCCAGTTTGCCGACAGCAAAACAGTTGAGGAAAATACGTTTGAAAAACCAAGTAGTTTTGCCCGGATGAGCACCGAAGACCAGATTGCTTTTATGATGAACGCGATGAAAAAAGCTGCCGATAACCTTGATTTCGAAACAGCGGTTATTATACGGGATGAAATAAACCGTATGAAAGAACAGCTCAAGAAAAAAGGCAGCAGGAGGAAATAGGAAAAAATGAATACATATATCAGAACCACGGTGTTGCTGTCCGGGATACTGCTTGTCAGTGTCATTGCTCTGCTGGTGACAGGATGTGAAGAACGTGAGACTCCCATTATTTATGATTCCGAAATTATAAAACAGTACATCTATGAGTCTGAAGAAGGACAAGGATTATTTCGGACTGACAGCCTGTTTCTTGAAACAACATTTTCCATCCCTTTTGATACGGCAGTTTATCAAGTCATTGTTGATTCTGTGCTGCGAAATATTGAAGTCGAAGTCTTTGTGGATTCGATTCGATATGATGATGTTAACAGGATTACCTACCGCCTTCGGCATGATTATGGCTCTCCGTTTGGGGAACTATGGGATGCAGAGGCGGTAGTTGATGACCGTTTCTTTGTAACGGTACTGCGTATTGCCGGGAGTGATACCACCAGGGAAGAGGAACAGCGCCTGGTAACCCGTTATGGCTATTTTTTGAAATTAGGTGATGATACGCAGCCATATTTTGGGTGGAAACTCTGGGGATATAATGGTGGTGCTCCCTATCGTCCTATGCAAATGGAAGTGCGTTCCGATGATGGAACTATTTCGTTTCGGGGTGACAATAACGGGTATGACAAGATACGATATACCGTTGTGTATGAGAATATCACTGCCGATACATCTTATACCTTACCGGGCGCCAGCAGGTATCTCTATTTGCGGGTTGACCAATTGGGGAAGATTAACAACGGGGAGGTGCTGATTGCACAGGCAACCGATGTTCCCAATGAATCGTGGTATCAATCCCTGTCCGGGTTGACCGACAGCGGGTATGTGATGCACCTGATGCACCGCCCGGACAGCTCACAGTATCTTGATACCATTCATACCGCAAGCAACCATCGCCTGTTGTGGAACCTGTTATTTGTTCAGGAAATACGACGGTTTTTTATTCCCAACCAGGTTGTGGATACTATGGGTACAAATTGGTATGGTTGGTGTGTTCCGTACTGGGTAAATCAGTAGGGATATTTTGTCAGATATATTTCACTTTTAGTTGAA
>JAJRZL010000216.1 GCA_024275255.1 Candidatus Zixiibacteriota bacterium
GAATCCATACGAAAAGTATACAGCGGGAACGCACCTCGAGCAAGGGGTTAACTGAAGAAATTACTCCCGTCCCATCGCTGCCATATCAGTGTATGACAGCTTTATATATCAAACCATATCGTTATTATCAGAGACTATATTATAGTTTTTTCCACCCGATAAGCAGTTCCACCAACAAGCGCAATCCGATACCGGTAATCCCCTTGGGAATATACGGTCTGCCTTCCGGTTCATAATCGACATAAGCAATATCAACATGCGCCCAGGGCCAGTCACCGATGAAATTCTCAAGGAATGCCGCGGCAGTAATTGTCCCGGCTGGTTTTCCTCCCGAATTGACAAGGTCGGCAATTGATGATTTCATCTGGTTGCGATGGTCATCCCAGATAGGCAGCTCCCATACCCGTTCCGCACAAGTGGCGGAAGCCTCTTTCAAGCGAGCCATCAGCTTCGGATTATTTCCTAAAACAGGCGCTCCGGCATAGCCCAGGATATAAAGTGAGGCTCCGGTAAGAGTAGCTATATCGACTACTGCCTGTGGCTCAAACTTGTTGGCATAATCGAGCGCATCGGCAAGTATCAGGCGTCCTTCGGCATCGGTGTTGATAATTTCAATAGTTAATCCCTTGCGGGAGGTTACAATATCACCCGGTTTCGATGCCGAACCGGAGGGTAAATTCTCGGTTGTGGGAATCAACGAAACAATGTTCAATGGCAGTTTCAACCGTGCCGCCGTGATAATAGCTGCCAGCACTGCCGCCGCCCCGGCCATATCCCCTTTCATTTGGTGCATATTGAGAGCTGATTTCAGAGAAATACCTCCGGCATCAAAGGTCACCCCTTTACCAACAAGCACCACCGGTTTTTGTCCCTGACGACCGCCATGGTATTCAAGCACGATAAAACGAGGTGGTTCCACCGAACCACGAGCTACCGATAACAAAGCGCCCATTTTTTCGCGTTGAATTGCTTTTTCATCAAGAATTACGCACCGCACTCCATGTTTACGTGCCAACCGCTGTGCTCTCGATGCCAGCATCCGGGGGGTCAGGTGATTACCTGGAGTGTTCGCCAGTTCCCGTACCAAGAGTTGCCCTTCGGCAATGATTTGTCCCCGCTCGACATATTTTTCCAATGTACGGAGGGAACGCTTGTTGTCGGTGACAAATGTTATCGCTTCCAGCTTGTTTTTATCTTCAGCAGATTTACCGGTTTTGAATTCGAGCTGTTTGTAACTGCCAAGCAAGTATCCCTCGATTGCACCCTGTAAAAATGTCGGGTCCCCGATTTTCCCAAAATAAAACGCCGCGGTAGAGGATTTTGTCAACCCCACAAACTGTGATAAGCGACCGGCAGCACGTCGGTACGAATCAACATCAACTTTTTTCTTGTCACCAAGGCCTGCAAGTATAATCCGCTTTACCTGATACCCGGATGGGTGCATAATGACACTTACCTGTTTTTCCTCACCGGTAAACTCTTCCGAATCCAACAGAGTCGATACCGCACCATCGGTAGCACTATCAATCTCTTTTAACACTTTGTCAGTGATACGAGAATATTCGGGAATAAACAAAACAAGGCTATCAGCAATGATTGCTTGTGGTTGTTCTGCAAGGTACTGTAATTTCATAACGGTTCTCCTTTTCTTGCGTAGAAGCTACGGAAAAGTGAGCGTTTCGGCAAATGATTTAGTAATGAAGCTGTCGCTTCTGTATTGGTGGTGAGCTACTATTAGTCACCCTCTTTTTCA
>JAJRZL010000217.1 GCA_024275255.1 Candidatus Zixiibacteriota bacterium
GAAAAAATATATCCTGGAAAGTTTTGTTGATAATTCAAAACAAAAAGAAAGTGAAGCAGCGTTGTTGAAATATATGGAAGATTTGAAGACTGCCAAAGAATTCCAGGAACAAAATGCCGCTCAATTGTCAAAGATGGTGGAGGAACTGCAAGTAGCCAGAGAAAAGGCAGAGATTGCTACTCGTATTAAAAGTGAATTCCTGGCGAATATGAGCCACGAAATCAGGACACCGATGAATGGTATTATTGGAATGACGGAACTGACTCTGGACACGGAGCTAACCGAGGAACAGCGTGAATACCTGATGATGGTAAAATCTTCCGGCGAAAACCTCCTAAAAGTGCTCAACGATATTCTCGACTTCTCAAAAATAGAGGCTGGTCAGCTTGAAATCGAATCCATAGGGTTCAGTTTACGCGGTGAAATTGAATCAGCACTTGAATTGCTTGCTTTTCGGGCAAGGGATAAAGGCATTGAATTGATAACCTTTATTGAGCCTGAAATTCCTGATATTGTTATTGGGGATCCACTGCGGATACGGCAGGTAGCTACCAATCTTATTGGTAATGCGATTAAGTTTACGGAGGAAGGTGAAATAGTTTTCTCTGTAAAACTTGAAAAGGACGCCAATAATAATAATGAAACACCACTTTTTCACTTCTTGGTATCGGATACCGGCATTGGTATCCCCAAGGAGAAATTGGGAAGTATCTTTGAAAGCTTTACCCAGGTTGATGGCTCCACTACCCGGAAATATGGAGGAACTGGTCTCGGCACAACTATTTCCAAGCAGTTAGTGGAGCTTATGGGGGGAAAGATCTGGGTAGAAAGTCCCACAAATACTTCTGGTATCGGTGGACCGGGAGCAACTTTTCACTTTACCCTTCCTTTACAAATTAGCAAAGAACAAGAGCGGGAACTGACACCTGATGTTGATTCTTCAGTTTTGCGAGGGAAACGAGCCCTGGTTGTGGATGATAATGCCACGAACAGAAAATTACTTACAGTCCTGTTGAATAATTGGGGACTTGAGGTTGTTGCTGAAGCTGACAGCCGGAAAACAGTAACTATACTTGAAAGGGATGCTGCTGCCGCTGAGCCTTTCTCCATATTGCTGCTCGATGTCAATATGCCGAATATAAGCGGATTTGATGTTGTTAAACAGCTTCATGCGCATAATCAAATTGACGCCCCGCCGGTCATATTACTCAGCTCATCATGGGAGGTCGGTGATACGGATAGGGCAAAAGAGCTGGGAGTATCGTCGTTTCAGCGCAAACCAGTAAAACAAAGTTCCCTTAAAAAGGCAATTATAGCGGCTTTGTTGAAAAATGATAAACCTGCCGAGAGCCATACTCTCAGTCATAAAAACGAAGAAAATATATCAACCGATACCGTATCAAAACCGGAAGGAGCAGAGTCATCAGGAAGCAAGAAACCACTGATTTTGCTTGCCGAAGACAATAAAGTGAATCAGGTACTGGCAGTGAAATTATTACAAAAACACGGGTATGAAGTTGTCACTGTAGATAACGGTCAAAAGACTGTGGAGGAACGGAAAACAGGAAAATACGACTTGATACTCATGGATGTGCAGATGCCGATAATGAGTGGAGTAGAAGCTACCAGGGAAATTCGTGAATGGGAAAAAGCTTCACAAGTGGAGAATATCCCAATTATTGCCATGACAGCAAATGTACTCGATGGAGACAGAGAAAAATACCTTGCGGCAGGAATGGACGGGTATGTCAGCAAGCCCATTAATGCACGAGAACTTTTTGATAATATAGCTGCCTTCTTGAAAGAAAAAAAAGAAAAAGTAAACATACAAAACCCGATTCCTGTTGTGTAAGAAGGAACACTACAGTGATGAAATAACTATGGGGGTTATTATGAAAATTCTTGTAGCCGAAGATGATATGGTATCCAACAAGCTACTGGTAGCTAACTTGAAGAAATGGGGGCACGAGGTCGTATCTGTGTTAAATGGCAAAGATGCTCATTCGAAATATCTCGAAGGAACAGATTTCGATATTGCCATTCTTGACTGGATGATGCCCGATATGGAGGGTGTGGAAGTTTGTAAGCGGATTAAAGAACATAACGCACATTCGTTTGCATATGTTATTATACTTACGGCGAAAACACAAACGGAAGATATTGTCAAGGCTCTTGATTGTGGAGCTGATGACTATATTACAAAGCCGTTTGTTGCTGCTGAGTTACGGGCGCGTGTTATGGCGGGGGAGCGGATTGTAACGCTTGAACGAAGCCTGAGAAAAAGCATTGTTGAATTGGAACAGGCATTGTCCGAAGTAAAGACCCTACAGGGGATATTACCTGTTTGTGCCTGGTGCAAACGAGTCCGTGATGATTCCGATTACTGGCATACAGTGGAGGAATATATCAGCAATCATTCGGAGGCGGAAATCAGCCATAGCATTTGTCCGACCTGTCTTGCCGAACGGTACCCCGATGATGATAAAGAAGAAGAGACTGCATCATCGAAAGCAACAGTAACAACTTCATAGGATTATGGTGCCGGAGGCCGGACTCGAACCGGCACGATGTTGCCATCGGAGGATTTTGAGTCCTCTGCGTCTACCAGTTTCACCACTCCGGCACTCAGTAGACGAGTGTATATAATACCAGAAAGGCTGATAACGCAAGAGAGATTTTTTGATTATTTTAACAGGGTATGATGTCAAAAATACGCAATTACCACAGGCAGAGAAAAAACCTTATATCTTCTTTTGGCTTAGCCCCATAGTTTTACGGTTAAATTTACCTGTTATGTAGCAAAACGGTTTCCTGTCATTCGGGATTGCCGGGACATACTCATTTTCAAGGGACTGACTGCGTTTTTCTATATTTCCATGATTATTTTTTCTGCTTGGAGAACTTTCTGCGGGGATTCTGTTATCATTATAGTCTGTTTTCACAAGGTAGTTATTTACGCCATACCGTCATCGGGAAAAGTACATGAATACTTGGCAGACTGATTTCCACCTTCTCCAAAGAGCTCAAGTCATTTGAATAAATGGAGGATTTAGCTTGAATAAAATATACTCCCTCACCGCAAGTTATTTCGATAGGAAGCGGTATGAAACCAGTCAGCAATTCCTTTCTTCCGGCTGCTATCGGCTCAGTAATAATCGCTTCATTGGCAATCATTTTGACGGCATTATATGGTCCTTCAACGGCAAATAGCGGGTTATCAGATGGAAGTACAGTGGTATATATTTTTACACGGTAACCATGATAATCTATAACCGATTTACCGGTATGCCTGCATATTACACGACAATAATAAGCAACATCACTTTCACCAGGCTTTTTCGTGGAAGAGGTATTTTCGAGCCTTTTGGTATGTTCTATTAAGCGGGATTGAGACTGTCTCAGTTCTAAATCCGTTCGTTTATTATCCAGTATGACATAGCCGGAAATGACAAGGACGGCAATAATCAAAGAAATAACAGCCTGTCTGTTGCCTTTTTTACTACTACCGTTTTCAATGACATGCCTTGCATAGCGTCGAATCAAAAAAAAGCAGGTGGTAAAAACAAGTAAGCCAGCCAAAGCCATTGTAAAATAAATAACAATAGAGAACCAGGCAGGCCATTCGTTATCGCCAAAAACATAGATATAGAATAAACCACTTACTCCCCCGCCAATAAAATAAGCAGCCAACGCACCAAGTATAACACCCCAGATGATACCGTTAATTGTAAAAAGTATGTGGGTCTTATTCAATACGTTGTTACTCCCGCGATAAGGATAGTACCTTGTTCAATGAAGTAATAGTTCCAAAGAGCTTTTTTTCAGAAATGCACCCTGTCATCTGAGGTATCGACCGGAGTTGTCTCTTGCCGGGTGATATTGGGATTGTAGATATTCGATGATGGGTGTAAATGACAGGTGGTTGTCGGTTCGGTTCCTTCTATGAATATCTCACTGCGTACATTCGGACAACGGTCAGTCGCAATTTCTCCCGATTCCAGGCAAACATCAAGATGTACTATTCCCTCAGGTTCCTCGAAATCTTCCACCGGCAGTGAATCATGGGCGGCAATCATAAACTCAGTCCAGACCGGTACTCCATTTTTGGAACCGTCCTGGTTTTTACCGAGTGAGGTCTTTCTATCAAATCCAATCCACACTCCGGCAGTAATTTGAGGGGTGTACCCGACAAACCAGTTATCACAGAAGTTGTTGGACGTGCCTGTCTTGCCGCCTGCCGGACGAGTGAACCCCATCCAGCGTGCCCGTCTTCCGGTTCCGTTATTGACCACGGATTCCATAAGGTTGACCATGACATAAGCAGTCTGCTTGGAAAGGACTTCTTCTTTTTGTACGGCACTGTTGTCTTCAATAACCCGACCATAGCGGTCAATAATTTTATGTATCATACGGTAGGGAATATGTATTCCCTGGTTAGGAAACGTTGAATATGCGGAGACCAGCTCAATAACACGGACCTCACTGGTACCAAGCGCCAGAGACGGCGATGGAGTGAGCGGGGTAGTGATTCCCATTCGCTTGGCATAAAAAATAGCCAGTTCCGGTTGGATTTTCAGCAGTAATCGTATAGCCACCAGGTTTCGGGACATACGGATACCATCTCGGAGAGTAATCGGTCCTTTGAACTTGTTGTCGAAATTATGAGGACGCCACTGCTTGGCTCCGGGGATATCCAGAACAATCGGTAAATCATCAATAATATCTGTTGTCCGAAATCCATTATCAATGGCGGCAGTATAGATGAATGGCTTAAACGCCGACCCCGGCTGCAATGTTGATTGTACCGCCCGGTTGAATTTACTTTCTTCAAATGAGCGCCCACCTACCATCGCAAGAACATCACCGTTGCTGTTATCAATGGCGATAAACGCTCCCTGGACCTTTTTATATTGACGCACCGGGTTTCCAAACTCATCGGTTGTATCGGGAATAATTTCCGTATAATTGGGATCAGTAATACTGTGGGTGCGTTCAATACGCGCACGCAGGGAATCGACTTTTTTGGCCAAGGCTTTTTCCGCTGCCTGTTGTAATCCGACATCGAGAGAGGTAAACACTTTCAGACCGCCGGAATAAAGCATGTTCTCACCATACCTGTCATAGATATACTGGCGGATTGTCTCTGTAAAATAAGGAGCCAAACCTGTCTTTTCTACCGGGGGGTTGATAACCAGCTCTTCGTTTTTCAGAGAATCGAACTCGGGTTTGGTCAAACCACCTACTGCGTAATACGAGGCGAGCACACGATTGCGGGCGCGGAGAGCTCTATCCGGATGACGAAAAGGTGAATTTTTGTTGGGAGCTTTCAACATACCAATCAGAAGCGCACAATCATTGATATTCAGCTCGGACACCGACTTGGAGAAAAAGGCATGTGCCGCAGCAGCAATACCATACGCACCTCGACCGAAATAATACTGGTTCAAGTACATTTCGATTATTTCATCCTTGGAATACGTTCGCTCCAGCTTGATAGCAGTCAGCGCTTCCTTGATTTTTCGTTCCAGTGTTTGTTTGCGTGTCAAAAAAAGCATTCGGGCTAATTGCTGGGTGATTGTCGAGGCGCCGGCTTTAATTTTCCAGTGCATCAGGTTATAAGCGGCAACAATAAATATTCGACGGACATTTATCCCCCA
>JAJRZL010000218.1 GCA_024275255.1 Candidatus Zixiibacteriota bacterium
CATCGCAGGTCATTCATCTCTCAATAACAGATATTTAACGTAAATAATAAGATAGAGGGTGTATAAAATAGTGTCAATTAAATAAAAGGTCTGCTGTAAGAGTCTATACAATAACTAAATAAAATGGTATTTCCGGACAACTGGTGTTATTCTATAACTTTATCCTGCAGTGAAAAATCGACATCGACAACAACAGCAATTTTGTATTGCTCTTTCTTTCCGTTGACTAATTTTTCTCTATCGCCGTCTATTATCCAGTGATCCCGCTGTAAGACAACAAACCCTTCCTTATATGCAAAATAGAGTTTTCCGGTAGTTTGGATTCTGTCAATCCCGCTTACCATAAGGGTATCCTGCGGGTCAGGGGTGAGCGGAATAATCAAATTGCCATTGCACTCCACAACAGCACAATCATACCCATTCTCACGAACAAACGCTTTTACTTTATAGGTAGTTGATGCTTCCATGTTCCCATCGGGCAGAATTACTTTTGTGGTCTGAGTCCAGCTATACCCCGGTGACACTTCTTCGGTCGGGAACACAGGCAATCCCTGTTCGTAATAGTTTTTGATATATGATATCTTTGCCTGGCTTTCTTCCCCGTGAAATTGTAAATCTTCAATCTTTCCATTGGGGCGGAGCTTCATGGACAACGTGCGCACATCCTCAACTGTATCTACAATCATGGAATCATCTTTTGATGGCTTTTCATAGCGCCAGGTATCGATTTCCGTTATTAAGGCAGAACCGTCATTATAGACTTCTTCCACTTTTTGGACAATAGTTGCATCCAGTTTTGAAGATGCAGAAAAGACCGTGGAATCGCCCACCATTTTTTTCACGTCGCGCTTACTTGACTGGTGCCAGGTCAGTTTCAGACCGGGGATAAATTTGTATCGCAACAGGACTTGCTTATCCCCGCGGGTGCATCCCAGCCCCCCCAAAATGACAACAGCAACAATAAAACAGGCGGTTAATTTTTTAGGCATGTTCTCCTCTATCTGCTTACCAGTTTACTTTTACTCTGTTACCGTCCATGTAATCAACTCCTGCATCCCGGAAAAACGCCCAAGAACCCCGGGAGAGCCTATCAACAACATTCCTCGTGCCAGTTGGAGTTGATCATTCCTGGTAAATATACCGGAATCACGCGGTCCCAGCAACTCCCGAAGATCGGCAGTGGCAAACACCGGGCTTGAAAAATCTCTTTCCGATAACTGCTGTGACTGTTGGGAACCGATAACCAAAGCAGAAAATAAAATTGCCAGCGATGCCGCTGCCGCAACAACAGCCCGTATCAGGGCGGTTCGTTTCTCACGGAAATCCTGTACCTGCGGTTGTACGGTAACATCGTCCTGAACGGCTTCGACCGTCTTTGCTATCACCAGCGGAGTTACTTCATCCCAATAGGTTTCATCAGGAGTGAATACCTTACGTTGTTTCAGCAAAGTAAGTAATCGAATTGTTCTGTCATATTCCTCCCGACAGGATTGACAATGTGCAATATGTGTTTGCATATCAGTACTTTTGGTGGGAGGCAGTTCATCGTCTATCAAATCATCCAGATATGATAGTACTTCCTGACAGGTCATCATTTTTCCCCTTTCTCAAGTCGCCGTTTCAGCAACTTTCGCAACTTGCTCCTGGCAATATGAAGGTTTGACCTGACGGTTGCTTCGGGACAGCCAAATATCTGAGCAATATCAGCTTTGCTGTATCCTTCAATATCATGCAGGATGGCGGTTAATTTTTGCTTTGGCGGCAACAACTCAAGTGCTCGTGTTATTTCTTCCATTAACTGTCTATTTTCGAATTCCTGGCTGGGAGTATTCACTTTTCTGGATAAATCAAGCTGTATCGAACCCGGCAATGAAGAACTATCCTCTGCTATCGTCTGATGTCCTTTTCGTCTGCGCAGCAAATCAATAGAATAATTCGTAGCTACCCGCAGCAGGAATGTCGAAAAATATTTTACATCAGCTAACTCCTTGCGCTTTTTGTAGATGCGCACAAATGTCTCTTGTACAACTTCATCAGCATCGAGATGATTTCCTAATACCTGAAAGGCTATTGAATACACCTTTTGGCGAAATCTTCTCATCAGCTCAGCAAATGCAGCCTGATCTCCCAGTACGAAGCTGTCGACCAACTCAGGAATTGTTTTCTGCATACGCTGAACTATCCGACACTATCTATTGACGAAATAAATGAACTCTTGTTTAACATGAACATAAAAAACTCATTGACTCTCCTTACTACAAAGCTTATGGTTGACACCGTGTTTGTCAATCTTTTTTTACACAACGACTTATGAGTTGACGTGGAGACAGAAGCCAACCATATCATTCAGGGGAACAAATATAAGTTCTTTATTGTCGGGGCTATTGGCACATTTATGTCCACTCTTGACGGTTCTATCCTCAATGTCGCCTTACCGACAATAGCAGATGAACTGCAATGCAGTATTGATACAGTTGCCTGGGTTGTACTGGCATATTCGTTGACATTAGTCTCCCTGATGATGGTTTTTGGTGCCTGGACCGAGCATCGGGGATATGGGTTTGCTTACAAGTTCGGATACAGTTTTTTCATTGCCGGTTCCCTTATTTGTATTTTCAGTACTTCGATACAAGTGTTGATAAGCGGTCGTGTTATTCAGGCAATCGGGTCGGCAATGTTTCAGGCAGTCGGTCCCGGTATGGTTTCGACAGTGTTCCCGAAAGAGGAACGCGGAAAAGGTATCGGATTAATGGTAATGATGGTTTCTGCCGGTATGCTGGCGGGACCACCATTAGGCGGAGTTTTACTCCAGCATTTTACATGGCAATCAATTTTTGTTATCAACATCCCTATCGGGCTGATTGGTCTTGGGCTGGCATTTCATCATTTCAAGCTCTTCCCTGTGATGCGTTCCCAACGGTCGATGCGTCTGGCCGGAGCGATTGCCGTATCAATAGCATTGTTGTCGGGAACACTGGCACTCTCCCTGATTGATAACTACGGGATAGCTGATTATCGAATCTGGGGGCTTGGCGTTGCCTCTCTTGTAGCTGCAGGATTCTTTTTCAAATTTGAATCAAACCCGGCAACTGCTCTTATCGGACTTGACATTTTCAAAAACCGTCAGTTCTCAACTGCCCTGGCAGCAGCAGTACTGATGTTTATTTCTTTGGCGGGAACAATCATTCTCATTCCGTTCTATCTTCAACGGGTAAAAGCATTCGAACCCCAACAAGTGGGAATGTACCTGATGATACTGCCGATTCTGATGTTCATGATTGCCCCGATTGCCGGTAGAATATCCGATAAAATCGGCTCCCGGATTCTGACATCGCTCGGTCTTTCCATACTGGCAACAGGATTGTTTTTACTCTCCCGGGTGACGGTTGATTCGGCAAACAGCTATATCATTCTTTGTCTGGTACTGGTGGGAACTGGCGTTTCAACCTTCAATACCCCCAACTCTTCCTCGATGCTGGGTTCGGTGCGGGATGACCAGCGGGCAATAACTTCCGGGATTCTCTCCACTTCCCGTAATATTGGAATGTCCATCGGTATTGCCCTGGCAACATCGTTGTTTGCGTATTTCGAGTTATCATTCCGAAG
>JAJRZL010000219.1 GCA_024275255.1 Candidatus Zixiibacteriota bacterium
ATTACATGTGTACCGTCGGGGTTGAGCGTATTAAACTCGATGAGGTAACTGTTTTCAAGGATATTGATTATTTGCAGTTTACTTAAATCAAGGTCAGATGCATCCCGCTTAATAAATTCAACCGTTCCTCCGGTACATTCCGACATTTCCCACGGACGCTCTCTTACCAGCGGATACCAGTCACTCCGTGCGGTATCAGCGCTAAAAACCGTATGGACATCGATTTTCCCCGCAAAAGTATTGCACAAGTTCATGGTACTCCATTGATAGATACCATACGGCTGGGTCGGCTCATCAGTTAAGTTGATATAGTGGCGTTGCGCCCCTGAACGCCAGGTAAACAACGAATCGGCGAAAAAGACAGCCACAACCCCATTTTCACCACCAATCGTATCGGCAAAGTGTTCGGCAACCGCCCGCAACTCGGCACTATCGGGACCGACAAATCCTCTTGTACGATATTTCCCGGTTTGACCACGGTTGAGGTAGAGCTCCAGAGAGTCAGCAGAGGTCAGGTTGAGAGCTCCATTGATATCCCCCCAATCATTGTATCCGACACAACCAAACCGGACATCGAGCTTTCGTGATTCCAGTTCCTGCGCAAAAGCCGCTATTCCTTCGGCAACCTTGTCTGCCTCGGTTCCCATACTCGCTGAATTATCGACCAGGAACACAAGATCAACCGGCAAAACAGTGGCGGAACCGACTTTTTTAATAGTAAAAAATCGTTTCTTGCCATCCTCAAAGACATAGATATTATTTTTATTGGCAACCAAATCAATGGGTTCTCCGGTGGCCGGGTTGATAATACCGGGAGTATTCAGCCGGACCGTATGACCGTTTTCGCCAAGGCTGACATTAAATGAGCCGACTATATTGTTATATTGCAAATTGGGGACACCGGAAATATCCTGATGATATGTTATTACATAATTATAATCCCGCTCATCACATCCACTGCCGACAATAAGCGAAAGTAACAACCCGATACCAAGCAGTGTTAGCAAAATATATCTCACGAAAATCTCCTCAATATGTCATCTGTATTGACCGGACCGGTACGCGCAAGGCGCAGGCGCAATTCTGTTGTACTTTTCGTCATCAATAATAATAGGTACCCGGTATTAATACAAAAGTTACCGCTTACTGTCAATTGATATTCCCACAAAGAGTTATTTCCGATAGCCGTAAATATGAGCAAAACAACAGGGCTTGATGAGAAAACCTCGATATTCTCCTTCATTCACTCTTTCCGACTGGAACCACGGAACCTGAGACACATTGTCATTCAACAAGTCATACAGAGCGGAGTCGAAGCATGACTTTAACAAACTACTTTTTTGAACAAGTCAGGAGGCGAGAGTCTATCCTTTTATCAATCAAAAGCAACTCTCCCCAAATTCACAAACGAAATGCAACACTTGTCACATTTGGCAGAACCGCAGAGGTCCTGTCCTGTTTTATGAGCATTTTCCCCATTGGATTACACCTCCATGAAAATATATTTGTTACTTGACTGGCTCATCGTTCCTCATTTCTTCTATCATAAGACGCAAGAGTTAACGTCCTGACTGACACGCCGATATAATAAACAATAAGACCAGCTATGTAATTCAGGAACTTATGGTCTAAAAAGGGTTTATAACAGGTACTATATGTGTGGAATTGCCGGATATTTTCAGCTTACCGATGAACACCCGCCGGATTATGCGTTAATCAGCAGGATGGTCAACAGTATTCGTCACCGGGGACCCGATGAATTTGGCGCCTATTTTGATAATCGCTGTGGGTTGGGGCAGGCACGTCTTTCCATTATCGATCTTGCCGGCGGTTCACAACCGCTGTGCAATGAGGACCGTTCCCTTTGGATTACCTATAACGGTGAGATATTCAACTATCTGGAGCTACGGGAGCAGCTCATAGAAGCGGGACACCGGTTTCGCACCAACTCCGACACCGAAGTAATTATCCACGCTTATGAGCAATGGGGCACTGACTGCCTTTCCCGCTTCAACGGACAGTTTGCCTTTGCCATTTACAACCGCAGGGACAAATCTTTCTTTATCGCCCGCGACCGACTGGGAATACGACCGGTTTTTTATACCTTCCACCACGGGCGAATATATTTCGGTTCCGAGATAAAAACGATTTTTTGTGAGCCCTCCATTCCTCGTCAAATAGATTTACAAGGGCTTGACGAAATATTCACCTGGTGGACTACCGCTCCTCCCCGTACTGCTTTCGAGGGCATTCATGAACTGGAAGCCGGCACCTGTCTTCTTATAAAAAACGGACAAGTACAAACACACCAGTACTGGACATTGAGTTTTCCGGAAACATTTGACAGGAAACGTCATTACCGCTCATGGGCGGAAGAGTTGCGCGAACTGTTGATTGACTCTGTCAGACTGCGGTTGCGGGCTGATGTTCCGGTCGGTGCATATTTATCCGGGGGGCTGGATTCATCCGCAACAACAGCGCTTATCAAACATTTTACCGATACGAAAGTAGAAACATTCTCCATCGCTTTCCATGATGCTGCCTATGATGAATCAGACTACCAAAAACAGATGGCGGACTTTCTGGGAACCAGCCATCACCAGATAAAATGTTCATATAAGGACATTGCCGAATATTTCCCCAATGTTATCTGGCATACCGAACGACCGATTCTCCGTACTGCTCCCACTCCGCTGTACCTGCTTTCTCGACTGGTCAGGCAGCACGAGTTCAAAGTAGTATTAACCGGTGAAGGCTCCGATGAAATAATCGGTGGGTATGATATTTTCAAGGAAACCCTGATAAGAAATTTCTGGGCACGGAACCCGGAATCCCGCTGGCGCCCGTTGTTACTCAAGAAGCTTTATCCGACGCTTCCACTTTCCGGAGCACGGGCACGGTTTTACCTGGAAACATTTTACAAAGCCGGGCTGGCAAAACGTAATGAATTCTATTTTTCCCATATTCCCCGGATGAATACCACAACCAAGATTAAGGATTACTTTATACCGGATGTTCGCAATGCCCTGCAAGAATATGATTCCGTTTCCGTATTTGGGGAGCGATTACCTGATAATTTCAGCCGCTGGCATCACCTCTGTCGTGCTCAATATATCGAGGCAAAGTCACTTCTGGCAGGTTATATTCTCTCTTCTCAGGGAGATAGGATGGCATCGGCAAACGCCGTTGAGGGGCGTTTCCCGTTTCTTGATCATCGTCTGGTTGAATTCGCCGCTACTATTCCTCCGTGGCTGAAGATATTCGGACTCAATGAAAAATATGTTCTCAAAAAAGCTATGCTCAAGGAGCTGCCCAAAACAATTACCGACCGGGTAAAACAACCATATATGGCTCCTGACTCCAATTGCTTTGTCCAGCAGGATTCACCTGATTATATTTCTGAGCTTCTGTCTGAAAATGCTCTTCAGAACAGCGGGATTTTTCATCCTAAACATGTCCAGAAACTTCGTGAAAAATGCAAGCGTTTGTCACATGCTCACTTATCTTTTAAGGATAATATGTCTTTTATCGGGATTCTCTCTACGCAACTTTTGTTCCGACAGTTTGTAGAGCATTTCCCGGATATAAAGTCATTGGAACGAAATAAGTTCTCGGTTTGGGAAGATTATTCGAAAACCCCAACCGGACATTCGAGTTGAGAAAAAGTAAGAATGGAAACTGCGTATCGGATAAAATCAGTTTGACTTAATTTTTTAACTGGCATATACTTGGCGATTGCCGATATACATTAACATAGTAACCGGGTTACTTTATCAGGAAGTTAACCATTGAGCTTGGGTAAAACAGGAATAGCAGGAAACAGATGTTAAAAGTACAGGGAGGAACTTTGGATACACGCTCAGAAATTCGGGAATTTATAATCGAAAACTTTATGATGGGTATGGACCCCGATGAACTTACAGATTCCGGCTCCTTACTGGAAATGGGCATTATAGATTCTACCGGTGTTCTCGAATTGGTGGGGTTTCTTGAGGAAAAATACGGTATTCAGGTCGAAGATACGGACCTTGTTCCAGAGAACCTTGATTCTGTGGATAATCTGGTTCACTATATAAAACGGAAGCAGGGATAGTACTTACAGACTTTTTTACACACAACATAAAGCTGACAAACTTTGTCTGTTATTTATTCTCCTGAGAATCAACAGGTTATCATTTTCTGATTTAGTTTGGAGAATAAGAAACCGATAAAGACTATATGAGAAAAAGTATCTTTTTTGTGGCTCTGGCAGCAGTAATTATCTTACTGCCGAACCGGATTACAGCGCAGGAAACTGTCTATCCATCGGGGTACTCAATACAGGTTTTTTACACCCCGGACCAAACCAGTATGGCGGCAGGTGATACCCTGACAATTACCCGTTGGGTCAAAAACAACGAGTCTTTCAACCTGACCGGATTATATTTTTCGGAAAACCTTCCATCGGATTTCCAGGTTGTCAGCGTATCGGCAACACGAAACGGAACCGCTCTCCCCATTCTTTCAACGGGACCGTTTACCAGTCTTGTCAGCGGGTACAATGCTTACTACTGGATTGTCGATTCTCCCGACTCAAGCGAAAATATCCATAACACCATCCTACCGGGAGACAGTGTCGAGCTGCAATTACGAGTGACCAGCAATAATATCGGGGACTACATATTCCCACTGCACACAACTGTTTTTTATGGCAACGGGACCGGGATGTTCTCCTATGATACCTTGAGTATAAGTGTGAAGCTTTCTCTCGATGTTGATGATGATTTCTCAAATAACGGGCTCCCGAACGAGTATCTTATTTCCACTGCGTACCCTAACCCGTTTAATGGCGAAGTTACAATTCAATACTCGGGTACTATCTTACACGGAACCCCGATTACCCTTGAAATATACGACATTCTCGGCAGAAAAGTCCATAGCCAGTACATAACCGGTGAAGGCGAAACGGGGCAATTTAACTGGGTAACCGACAACAACCAGGCATCGGGAGTATATTTGTATAAAATCAAAGCACATAATAACAGCACTGTCGGAAAGGTGATGCTGGTAAAATGAAACACAGACCATATTATTTTATCATACAGTGGCTTGGTATCAGTCTGCTGGTATTTCTCTTAATGATACCAGCAACCCAGGCTCGTCAGGTCCGGGTATCCATACTATTCGTACATTATTCAGTCGGAACGGGAATAGTGCAGGGATATTGCTGGGATTCGCAATACCGTCGAAATATCACCGAAACACTTGACACCCTGCATGTCAGCGTCAGTACCGACACCGCTCGTATTGTGTTCCATAGTTACCGGATGAATGATGAAGGTATGGGCAGTCCGTTGAGTGATACGCTCCCCGGGTCCGGTGAAAACGGCTGTGCTTTTAACCGTTTCAGCAATTTTGAATATGACTTCTATGGTGCCAACTACAACCGGATGCGTATCTGGAACAGTGATAACGGCTTTTATGGTGACGCCTTTGCCGGGCTGATTGACCAATTTTTTAACGTACCCAATAAGGAAGATTCCCTGTTCTGGAAAATATTCAGGACTCACAACACCCCATCCAGCTTTCCTGATTCGGTAACCGAGGTTGACGGGTATGATTTAGTTATTATCAAGAATCCTTATGCCTGCTGGTTCCAGATGACCCGGGAAAAGGCAGACAGCATTAAAATCCTCTACCGGGCAGTGCGGGATTCCATTGTTAATCATCCGGAAATAAATGTTGCCTTGGCATTTGGCACTCCCCTGCTTTTGGGGCATGAAGTGTCGGATTCAACACAGGCAAAAATTACGTACGATCTTGCCACGTGGTTTGCCAGCGACAGTTTTTTCACCCACAGCAACACCGGCACCTATAAGAATATCTGGAAATGGGATTCCTACCATTTGCTATGCGAAACTGAGGAAGCTCCCAATCGGTACTGCCTGAAAGCAGAATATCATGCTGGGGACGGCTCTCACCTGAGTAACGCCGGCTCAAGTATCGCACAGGACAGTTTGGTGGCGTTTATTAAAAGAGCAGCGCAGGATATTATTATCCAAAAATCGGGGCTTACCACAAGAAGTGATATTGACCGGGCAATACTCGATGAAAAAAATGGAGGAACAACCACGGAGCAGGATGTGATTAACCTGATTCAACAGTATAATACCGGTGGATAAACAAACTGTAGATAAATAATAAAAAAAGAAAATACTTTTGACCTTGTGTGTGTTCAAGTAAATACACAAATTATACCCGGTAGCTGGCATACACCTATTGAGAGATGTTATAGTTGCCGGTAATTCTTCCCTGCGGAGCTTCCTTATGAAAAGGGCAAACGCGGGTGAAATATTAGTTATCTTGTAGATAACACCTGGATCTCTAAACAAATGAAACGATTTTGTAAAAAAGTGCTGTTAGTGCTGGGGTATATATTAACTGCTCCTCTTATTCTTGTTACCTGGATTGAACACAAGGTAGTTGGAGAAGAACCCAGCTATATTTACACTTCGTGTAAAGAGCTACTGGCATTGTGTCCAACCCCGATTGGCGAATATATGCGACTGGCATTTTACCGGACGGTCTGTACCGATATTGCCAGCGATGTTTGTTTTATTTTCGGAAGTATGCTGGCTCATCGGGATATCACTATCGGCTCTGGGAGTGTAATCGGTGCATACACTATTCTTGGCTACGCCAGAATCGGGAAAAATGTTCTTTTTGGTGCCCATGTATCACTTTTATCGGGTAAATACCAACACGGGAAACCAGAAAGTCGCAAAGATATTAAAAACGGATTGGGAGAGTTCGTAACTATCAATATCGGTGATAACTGCTGGATTGGCCAGGATGCCATAATTATGGCACATATCGGTAATAACTGTACCGTTGCTGCGGGAAGTGTTGTGTACAAGGATGTTCCTGATGGTACAACAGTTATGGGCAATCCGGCTCGAAAAGTAAACATACAATGATGAACAGGAGTTTTCAGCAATGCAGCATATTTGGAAAATAATTTTAATTGGTTCGATAATCCTGAATATTATCGCAATCTGGGGCTTTTTCCACTATATCCGCTATGGCGGTTCTCCCCTGGGTGAAATAAAACGCTTATTAACCGGTACAACCAAACAGATGACCGTAAAAATCCCGTACGCTGATGAAAACGCCCGTATCAGGGAGAAAATTGCAAAAGGTGAAATCGATTCAACCGCTGTTGTCTTTTTCGGCGCCTCGATAACAAAACGCTGGGACTTACAGAGCGCATTTCCCAAGGTACACATGATTAACCGGGGAGTAGGCGGACAACTGGTACCGCAAATGTTGAGCCGGTTTTATCGTGATGTAATCGAGCTGCAACCAAAGGCAGTGGTTATCAAATTTTGTTCTATCAATATTCGTCCGTATCTCCCATTGAAAGTTCTCGAAGACGGGATGACCATGATGACAGAGCTGGCGCAGGAACACAATATCCAGCCGATAGTTTCTACAATCATCCCTGCCGGGAAACCGGAAGCCCATATCGGGAATTTCAGTGTTATTGATTCGCTGAAAAAATTCAACAACTGGGTACGTATTTACGCCGACGAACACAACCTCCCGCTTATTGATTTTGCCAAAGCTATCCAGGATGACGAAGGATTTCTGCCACGAAGTTGTTCAACCGACCCGGTTCATGTCAATGAAAAGGGATATGGGATTCTTGCAGAAGCCGCCCGACCGGTTATTTATGAAGTGGTAGGAGTAAAATAACAGGCTCCACCAGGGCTCTTGATATTGTACATAGAACTCCAATATTGCGTATCACAAGCCGGGATACTAAAACACGATGAGTAATCCGAAACAACGTCTCCTCCGCAATATTTTTTCCAATTGGGCACAAATGGTTATCGGGGCGGTCATCGCCTTCTTTATGAGCCCATTTGTTGTTCACACGCTGGGCAAGGAAGAATACGGTATCTGGGCACTTGTCTTTTCCATTATCGCCTACATGAACCTGTTTGACCTGGGAATGAAACAAAGCCTGGCGCGTTATCTTTCCCGTTACTACGCCACGAAAAACTGGCAAAACCTGAACGAAGTTATCAGCACCAGCACCTTTATTTATACGCTGACCGGTACGGCGGTGGTTATTATTTCAATCACGATTGCGTATTACTTTGTCGATGCCTTCAATGTTGCCCCCGAATACCTGCCGGTTATGCGAAAAGCCCTCATCATTATCGGCATCAACCAGGCAATTGCATTTTTTTTCATGACCGGTACTGCAATCGGTCCGTTTCATCGGTATGACATTTCCAACGCTATTGAAATCTCTTTCACCCTTATTAATGCAGCCGTAATCGTCTATTATCTCAAACAGGGACACGGTATTGTTACCCTGGCGTGGATTACATTGATTACCAACACTATTAGATTCATTATCAGGCGGTTTACCCAGCAATGGCTTGTTCCCCAATTACGATTACGAATAAGATATATTACCAAATCCCGAATGCGGGAGCTGCTCAGCTATGGGTTTATTTCGTTTCTTATTGTTGTTGCCTGGATGGTGATTTTCAACATCGACAATATTGTTATCGGTCTTTTTATCACGACCACGGCTGTTACTTATTACAGTATCGCCTTACAAATAATCAATTACCTGCGCTCCATTATCAATGCTATCGGTGTTCCTCTTGTTCCGGCTATCAGCCACCTTGATGCCACCAGCGACCAAAATGAGATTGGCAGCCTGTATATAAAAATCACTGCTTACCTCTACTACCTGACCTCGGCAATATGTGTCGGGCTGATGTTTTTCGGCGGGAAGTTTATATATTTGTGGATGGGTCCCGACTTTACCGACACCGTAAAGGTGTTGTACATTCTGGCTATCCCGGCAGCTATCTACCTTCCTCAAATAATGGCAAACTCGGTGCTTCTGGGTATCGGGAAACACAAGTCATTATTTTACGTGCTGGCAGGTGAAGCCGTTTCTAATTTTGTCCTGAGTATTATCCTGGTGCAATCACTGGGGATAATCGGGGTGGCATTGGGAACTGCTATCCCACAGACTATCATTTATTTGTTTGTTTATCCGTATGTCTTCTTTCGTATAATCAATGCAAACTTAAAAAAGTTTTATCTCACCGCAGCAAGAACAGCCGGGTTGGCTTCTCTGTGTACGATACCGGTAGCGCTTGGTTTGAAATATATCAATTCACTTGCCGGCTGGGGCGGTTTTTTTCTTGATGTCGGGGTAATGATGCTGGTTACTTTCATCGGGTTCTGGTTCTGGGTTCTCGACAGCGATACCCGTGTTCGCTTTCAAACTAAATTCAAACGAGCATCGGCATAAAGATTGCATGAGGTGATAAAGCAGTATGACGCTCTATAACTCACTATACGATTTTCTCTTTCGCCTCAAAGACAAGATTCGGGGGAATGGCGTCTATCGTCTGTTCGATACCATGCTGCAGGAACAGTATCTCCCACCGGCGCAACTGACGGAACGGCAGAATAAACGTTTGCAAAATATATTACAACATGCCGTCATTCATTCTCCTTACTACCGCAAGTTGTGGGAACAACATAATATCACGATAGAGGAACAATTTGATATCACCCGTCTTGCCACCCTGCCTCTTCTTGAGCGTGAGAACCTGCAGGAATCATGGCGGGAAATCCTCTGTACCAATGCAGCAAATGTTTTCAAAAATGCTACCGGCGGCTCCACCGGAAATCCGGTCAATTTTTTTCAGGATGAGAACTATGCCAAATGGAGTGAGGCGCACAACCTTTTGTTTTTATCATGGCTGGATATTCACCCCGCTGACCGAACTGCGGTAATCTGGGGAGCTGACAGGGACTTGAGCAATCTCTCTTTCGGTGACAAGCTTTACAATCGCATCCACCGGATAAAACAGCTTAACTCGTTTGCAATGTCGGATGAATTACTGGAACAGTTCATAAATGAAATCAACCGGTTCCGCCCGGTCTATATATACGGCTATGCCTCTTCCCTGCACCTTACCGCTCGCTTTATAAATAACACAAAACCACTGACCTTTACTCCCAAAGCAGTACGTTCATCGGCAGAGATGCTCTATGATTTCCAACGGAAGGAAATAGAGCGAGCATTTCGAACTAATGTCTATAATTTTTACGGTTCCCGTGAAATCAATAACCTTGCGGCAGAATGCCCGGCACATAAGGGACTCCATATTTTTGCTTCAGGACGAATAGTGGAAATTGTCGATGACAACGGGCAGCCAGTTCCAGACGGAACAGTGGGGAATATTGTCGTAACGGACCTGACGAATTATTCCTTCCCCTTTATCAGGTACAAAATAGGTGACCTTGCGGTAAAAATGCCATCAGATAGTGTCCCCTGCAGTTGTGGGAGAACATACCCCCGGCTTGAGCGCATAGAAGGACGGTCCACTGATATTATAGTAATCAATGGACAGTATATTCATGGTGAGTATTTTACCCACCTGTTTTATGGTAAACCGGAGATAAAGCAATTTCAGGTAGTCCAGGAAACTGCTGATTCTCTGCTGATACGGGTAGTCAGTACAGATGAGAACCCAAATCTTGATGATATAATAAAGTCAATCAAGACCAAGGCAGGTTCTAATATATCAGTAACTGTTGTATTTGTGGATGAAATCCCTCCCCTTCCATCGGGAAAACACCGTTTCACCATATCGCTCCTTGAACAAGAGGAGAAAAATGGTATTGCTTAAATGGGCAATTTATAGCCATATTATCACAGGAAAGGATTGGAAAAACAGCCCCATCCCTCCGATTAATTGTATAACCGATGGAACAAACGAAATTGAGATAATATATGGCACATGAACGACCACATCTGAGATCAACCCAGATTATTACCAACAAACACCTGTTCTATGCCCTGTTTGTTTTTCTCATTATAGCTTTCTCCCAGATACTGATTGCCCCGGAGCCGTATAACCTTATCCCCTTTGGGTTGATAGCCGGGACGGTATTTATTGCTGCTACGTTTTTATACCCCATGATCGGTTTGTTCCTGTATCTCCTGTTTTACCTAATCCGTCCACAGGAATTGTTCCCGTATATTTCAGTTATGAGCTACCCGTATGAAAAATTTATCGCTATTTTCATCGCTGTCAGTATCGTAATAAACTACCTGATTCGCGGACGAAAATTCGAGTTATTCGATATTGACATCGGTATCCTGTTGTTTCTTGCGGCTGCATTCCTCTCCGTGTTTCCCGCTATCTGGGTCAGTGGAGCCAAAGATACCTATATCATATTTGTGAAATCTACCGCCGTTTATTTCTTTCTTACGCGTATTGTGAATACCCAGAAGAAATTCAATGTTGTCATCTGGTTCTATGCTCTTTCAGTTGGGTTTATCGCTGTCTCATCAACAATAAACTATTACATGGGCAACTATGAAGTCGCTATGCACATAGAACGCGCTGCCGGTCTTGGCGGTGAAAAAGGCGCCCACAGTGATCCCAATTCCATGGCGGCATCGCTCGTGCTTGGCTTCCCCTTTATTTTCTACCTGATGAAGAGCCATAAAGGGACATTCTTAAAGTTCTTTCTCACTGCCGTGATGGCAATCATTTTGTGGACTATTATCATTAGTGGCTCACGGGGAGGAATGCTGGGCGCTATTATTATGCTGGGGCTGATTGCTTTTCATAGCCGACATCGGGCATTGTCATTAGTAATAGCCGTCATAACGATTGCTGTTCTTGGAGCCGCCATGCCGGAGCAATACGTGGAGCGTTTTTCATCTATTGTCCATTACAACAACCTTGAAGACGGCACCGGCGCGGCTGATTCTGCCCAGGGAAGAATTAGAGGGTTTCTGGTAGGCATGGAAATCCTTCTTACCCGTCCTGTTACCGGGGTGGGCATCGGCTGTTTCAGTACATATAATCACGAATATCACGGTTCCTGGTTACAGGCACACAATCTTATCGGACAACTGGCAGGTGAGCTGGGACTTCTTGGAATTTTTACCTTTGCCTTTTTCATATACAAGGTGACAAAGAATATCAAGTTTATCAGGGAATATCTCTCATTGAAGAAGAGAAAAGATGCTCTGAATTACCAGATAGCCACTGCATGTAAAATCTCATACATCATGTTATTTATTCTTGGTATGTTTGGTCATAACCTCTATCGGTTCAACTGGTATCTTTTCGCCGCTTTTACAGCTATTACCGCACGCCTGGTTATCTCACAAAAAGGGGAGGATGACAGAGCAGACACAACTCCTTCACCAACTCCTGTAAAGAGTAGTATTGGATAATAAAGACAATGGCTATTATTGATTTCATCGCCGGCATTACCAGATATATATATTATTTATTACACCGCGAGACGGCTCATTATTTATTTACCCGGCAGGTACTACAACGTATTACATCTCAGGCCGAAATATCCCCAGCTCAACAATTCGAATATGTGAAAGCGATTGTTCAACACGCTTATACCTATTCTCCATTTTATCGTCGTCGATTTATTGCTCAGGGATTTAAACCGGAAGATTTCAACGATATCAGCGACTTACAACAACTGCCGGTTTTATCCAAAGCTGATTTACGCGACAATATAGACGAAATACTTTGTACGAATATCGTACCGGAAGACCGCATCCAAAGCGCCACTGGAGGGACAACCGGAATACCGGTCACATTCTATCGGGATCGTTACAGCCAACAATACCGCAGGGGTATTGATATTGCCATTGCTCGCTATTATGGCTGGCATACCGGTCAGTGGCAGGGTTTACTCTGGGGAGCACCTCGTGACTTGATTAGTGCCAGGAATATAAAGGAAAAAATACTTCAGCATTTTGTATATCGTCAGTATGCGCTGGACACATCTCAATTGACCAATGAATCGTACGAGCAATTTGTCAGGCAAACCCTGAAATACAACACAAGGTTTATTCTGGCATATCCTTCACTTGCGTATGACCTTGCCAAACGAATTCAGGCAGGTGTGGTGAGCCCTGTTCGGGTGCCTGTTATATCTGTAACTGCCGAGCCGCTCCATGATTTCCAACGAGCAGCGATTGAAAATGTTCTGGCGGAGAATGTTTACGCCCGATATGGCGCCCGGGAGTTTGGTACGGCAGCTTTTGAGTGTCGGGAAAAACAGGGAATGCACATACTAACAGAGAGTGTTTATTTTGAAGTTATCCCGACATCCCCCGGCTCTGATATAGGTACCCTGCTGGTTACCGACTTACTGAACAGGACTATGCCACTTATTCGATACCGGGTTGGGGATATAGCCCGTCTGGACTTCTCCCCCTGTCCATGTGGGTTACCCACTCCCCGGCTCTGTGATGTCAGCGGCAGAGAAACAGACATTATCTGGCGCCCCGATGGCAGCGGGCTGCCGGGGACGGAAATTGTTTCCATGGTCGGTCGTTCCGGTATAAAAGTAAAAGTACAGGTTATCCAGGAACAGGAGCGGCTCATTGTAATTAAAGTAGAGGGTATGATTGACAGCAACAAGAATGAAATTGAGAGCTTGATACATATTTTTCGCAAGGATATAAGTGCCGATATAGAATATAGGGTTGAATCGGTTGAACGTATTAAACGTACTCCCTCAGGGAAATATCGGTATGTTATTTCAAACATACCACAACCGATAATATCAGATTAACTAAAAAGTGGTAAGAATACTTTGTTTTTCCTGAAGATTGACAGACAGAACAACAGCATCTCTCCTCAACCAGAGGGGGGTCGTTCCCAGCTATCTATCAGGGAATTTCACTATGATAATTTGCATATCATTATCGGTACAGATGCTTTTACTACGGTTGTCAATACTGACAAGAAAATACTTATCACTACCGGTATTGACAAACCGTCCATGTCAAAAGAAATGCTATCGTCATTGGAAATAGCTCCCGCAAACTATCTCAGGCTCGTAGAAAACTCTGTCGATACCCTGGTATTTATTGACCTTGAGAATAACTCGCTCTCGATGGTACGGAGCATTTCATTTGCGGACTCGTTATATTATGCACGTGATAATACGACATTCTACAGCGCTTCAAGTATCCCCCTTCTAAAACAGGTACGACCTCGCTTTGAACTTGATACGAACGTTCTCCCCGAATATTATGCTTACCGGACTTTGCTTGCTCCGGGAACATTGGTTAAAGATGTGTACAAACTTAACGGCGGTGAACTGATTCGTATATCCCTGACAGATTTCACAACACAAAAACAACACAACTACACATTCACGTTTTCCGATGAGCAGACAACAATACCGTTGCCGGAGGTAACGGAACGGGTCAACGATATTCTGGAACATGCTATCAATCCTGTTTTTGAAAAAGAGAATATGCTCTCCATTCTTCTCAGCGGAGGATTGGACTCTTCTGCAATAGCCGCTATCGCCCGTCACCTCAAGGAAACCGTAACCTCATTTTCATCTGATTTCAGTTTTCTTAACAAGAACGACCGAGAAGCCACCTACGCTTTGACTGTTGCGGAACAGTTACAAATCAAGCACACTGTCTGTCCGACAAACGAAGAAGCCTATTTGCATGGTCTTGTTGACAGTATCGCCACTGCAGGGGAACCACTCCATCACTTACAGACAGTTTGCCTTTCTTTGTTATTCCAAAACTGTTCTTCAGATGCTCCCAGCTACTTCCTTTGTGGTGAAGGAGCCGATGCCCTCTTTGGCAATACATTGCACGGACGGATAAACCGTTTTCATACTATGGTACATTACCTGCAAAGATACGGTAAACACTCCATTATCCGCGGTATTTGTAACATTATCGGGCAGTTTGATTCACGCTTCCGCTTTTTCAGTTATAATTTCACGAACAACTATGACGACAGCACTCATATTTTATGGACTATCAGCTTGTTCGGTGACAGGAGAAAAATCACCGAACTGATGGACTGTGCACCGGAAGATATCATCACATCACGTCGTACCCTGCTTCAACAGTATAGCAAACACAGCCTGATGAACCAGGTTACTATCCTGTCCATGATGAGCGATATAGGCACTACCCTGCCTCTTTGGGGACGGTTGGCGGCAGCAAATGGTATTCAACTGGTGTATCCATACATGGTACCGCAACTTATCGACTATATCACGTCCGTACCGTGGAAAGTAAAATCACTTGATTTGAAAATAGTAATCAAGGAACTCTTACGAAAATACCATGTTCCGGAACAATTGATTAACCGCCCCAAACTGAGTTTCGGATTTCCGATATGTTTCTGGGCATTGCCGGGAACGATGTTCCAACCCCTCGTGGATATTGCTGGTGAACTGTATGACCGATCGTTTCTGCAGTCATTACAGAAAAACGAAATGGGCAAAGCCATGTTGCTTTGGAACATGATAAACCTGCACTTATGGAAAAAGATATTTGTCGATAATATCTCCCCCGCGGATATCAAGGAGGAAATCACAGACCGCAGGTTGAAATTGAAACGATATCTTGACAACTATTCCTCAATTCATCAATCCTACACCCATAGTCGGTATGCTGCTATCCTGCGAAAAACGGTATTTCCTCATGTGCTCAAGCGAGACAAACGGGCTTCATCTCTGAGACATTGGCAGCAACTTGAAAAAAGTCAATATTGGTCACGTCAACGATTGCTTGATTACCAGTGGGAACGGCTCAAAACAATCCTCACCTATGCCTATAAGCATACCAGTTACTATAAAAAGATATTTGATGAATACGGTCTCACCCCGGAATCGTTTCGTACCTTTGAAGATATTACTAAACTTCCTATACTGACAAAGGATGTTATCTACAAACAGACAGACAACCTCATCTCCCGGCAATTTACAGAAGATGAAGTATTAACATTTCCCACCGGCGGCACTACCGGACGCCAGGTGATTATGTATCGCAATAGAGAAAGCTATAATATCAAACTTGGGCTGGCATGGCGGCATGAAGGGTGGACAGGAAGGAAACCGTGCGAAAAATTAGCATTATTCTGGCCCGCCAGTGCTGATTTATTTTCCTGGGAACCACTGAGATCAAAAATCAAGGGACGGTATTTCCTCCGGGAAACTCTTTACAAGGCAGGTTCCCTGCGGGAAGATACCTTACAAAAAACTTACAAGGATTTGATGACATTCAGACCCAAAGTGCTGAAAGTTTTTCCATCCGCTCTTTTTCGTTTTTGTGAATTTATTCGAAAGAACAACCTCCCGCCTCCTCCCATACGAGGAATTATGTCAACCGGAGAGACACTCTATAATTTCCAACGGGAGATATTCGAAGAAATATTTAACTGTGAAGTCTTTGATATGTATGGCTCCCGCGAGGTAGGCAACACCGCTTGCGAGTGCAATACTCATGAAGGACTGCATATTGCAATGGAAACACAGCATGTTGAATTTGTGGAAAATGGAAAACCAGTCCAGCCGGGTGAAGAAGGAGATATTGTCATTACCGACCTTACCAACTTTGCTATGCCAATGATACGATACCAAATTGACGACCGTGGCTCTCAGTTACCCGGCTATTGCTCCTGTGGTCGTAACCTCACCATGATGAGCCCCGCTATCGGGAGGTTGTCCGATGATTTCTGGAGTCCTGATGGTACGAGGCATTCAGGCTTGGTTCTTGGAGTCCATATCCTTACCGCCCGCACTGAAATTGCACAAATGCAGATAATCCAGAAAACACTGCATAATTTTATTGTACGACTTGTGAACAATCCAAGACCCGGACCGGGAGTTTTTGATTTTATCAAGCAGCAGATGAAAGATATAATCAGTGAAGATATCAATGTTACAATTGAACTGGTAGAGAAATTACCACAGGAAAAATCAGGGAAAACACGCTTTGTAATATGTGAAATTGACCCGCCCCATAGTCAGGCATAATCAGTAAAGGTGCACAATTGAAAATATTAGTGATAGATGAAGAGTTTCCCTTTCCGCTCAACACCGGTAAACGCCTACGTACCTACAATCTCATACGGGTATTAGCCTTGGAAAATGAGGTTTCATATCTTGCGTATTCTGAGCCGGATACCGATGCCGTTTCTTTCATGAAAAAAAACAATATCACTCCTGTTTGTGTTCCACCTGTAGATCGCACACAACAGGGATTGAAATTCTACTGGCGGTTGTTTACAAACCTGTTTTCCCCTTATCCATATATTGTTACCAGTCATTTCAGCCAACACTTTCAAAAGCAACTGAACACGCTCCTGCAACAGGACAAGTATGATATAGTACTTTGTGAATGGACTCCATACGCAATTTTTATAAAGGACATCTCCCATGCAAAGAAAATAGTAGTGGCGCACAATATCGAAACATCTATTTGGCGGCGATACGAGCAAAACGAAAAAAATCCGATTCGACGGTTTTATATTTCAATCCAGCGAGCAAAGGTTGACAGGTTTGAGCAAAGCGCGTTCAAATGGGCTGATGGCGCAACGGCGGTCAGTCAAAATGAGGCTGATATTATTTCCGGCTGGGGAGTTCCGTATCCGGTAGCAGTCGTCGATAATGGCGTCGACCTTACCTACTTTTGCTCTTCTTCTAACGAGCCCACAAAATCCAACAGCCTGGTGTTTACCGGCTCGATGGATTGGCGTCCCAACCAGGATGCCATGTTATATTTTACCGAACAAATTCTTCCCTTGGTACAGAAAGAAGTACCCGATATTTCCATAACCATGGTAGGGCGAAAACCCCCTCGTGAAATTGAGGAACTTGCCAAAGATTCACATATTACCGTGACCGGGACGGTTGATGATGTCCGTCCGTATATTGCAGAGGCATCGGTTTATATTGTTCCATTGCGAATCGGTGGTGGTTCCCGGCTGAAAATCCTGGAAGCAATGGCGATGGGTAAAGCTGTCATATCAACCTCAATAGGAGCCGAAGGATTACGAGTTACCGATGGAGAGCATCTCCTTATCCGTGATGGCGAACAGGCTTTTACGGAAGGGATAATATCACTGTTGCATAATACCGATATGAGAAACAGGCTCGGACAAGCCGGGCGTCAACTGGTTGAAAGAGAATATGGCTGGGAGTCTATTGGACAGCGGCTCAACAAGTACCTGAACACAATTGCGAGGAAAGTATGAATATCCTGCATTTGCGCGCATCCAATTTCTACGGCGGTCCGGAACGGCAATTACACATGCATGCTCGTGAAGCCCAGTCCTCAGAATTTAACCTTTCCGTGGCATCGTTCAGTGAAAATGGGAACATACCGGAATTTCTGGAAGTTATCAAAGCCGACGGGATTCCTACCTATTGTTTTCAAGTTGACAGCGCCTATGACACCAAAGCCATTTCCCAGCTAAGACAACACTTACAAGAGCACGCCATTTCTGTATTATGTACCCATGATTATCGCACCAATATCATCGGCTGGCTGGCAACTCGTCGGACATCGGTTCACTGGGTAGCTTTCTCCAGGGGATGGACACGTGAGAACCTGAAAGTACAACTGTATCATACTGTTGATAAGTTCATTATCCGCTTTGCTAAAAAAATTGTCGCTGTTTCCAGAAAACAGGGAGAGCGATTACAACACCTGTTGATTAATAAGAAACGCATTGTTGTCATACCGAATGCAGTTGACAAGGTATTATTTGAACATATCAAACCAGCTTCGTTACATGAACGATTTAATTTCCCCCCGGATTCATTTATTGGTATTGCTGCCGGAAGATTCAGCGCCGAGAAAGGACAACTGATACTAGTCAAAGCGGCAGCACAGGTGTTGCAACAAAATAACAGGTTAAGAATTGTCATGTTTGGCGATGGACCCGACAAGCAACAGGCACAGGAACTTGCCCGAAAATATCAGATTGCCGATAACGTACTGTTTCCGGGATACGAAAAGAATGTAATAGCGTATATCAAGAGTGCTGATTTCCTTATCAATCCCTCATTATCGGAAGGGCTGCCCAATATCGTTCTTGAAGGAATGGCGGTAAAAACCCCTGTCCTTGCCACCGCTGTCGGAGGAGTGCCGGAGATAATTACTCATGCGACAACAGGTTATCTTGTACCACCCAATAACCCCGAAGAACTGGCGAAAGGGATACTATATTTTTTGAATCATAGAGAAATAATAACCACGTTTGCCAATAAAGCGTTGCAATTTGTTTCTGAAAACCTTTCATTTGAAAAACAGAACGAGCAACTATGTCGGCTCTACCGCAAATTAGTTTTTGATACTTGAGGACTACATGATACGAATCGCTTATGTCATAGACAGTATTCATACCCCTTCAGCAGGTACAGAAAATCAATTATTGATGCTTTTGCATGGTCTTAACCGTCAAATTGTACAACCGTATCTTATTTGCTTACAGAACTCGGAATGGCTCCAATCCACAGAGCTTCCCGTTGATGTAATAACCTATAATATCCAAAGCATAAAGAGCATTCCCTTCATTAAAAATGTCAGGAAATTTACTTCCTTTTGTCGGGAACATCATATCGATATTATCCAGACCTTCTTTACCGATGGGAACAAATTCGGTGTTATCGGTGGTCGGCTTGCCCATGTGCCTGTAATTATCGCCAGCCGTCGTAATGTCGGACACGGGTACGACCGAAAAAACATCTCGATGCTCCGCTTTCTCCAACGCTGGACAACACGCTATCTTGCAAACTCTTACGCCGCACTGAAAAAAACAATGGAGATAGAAGGCGTTCCCAAGGGAAAAATAAATGTTATCTATAATGGGCTCAATCTTTCGAAGATTGCAACTATCAATTATGAGCTGCGCATGGCACAGCGGAAGAAATGGCAGGTAGCTGATGACGAAACTGTCATTGGTATTATTGCCAATCTTCGGGATGTAAAAAACATTGATTCCCTGATACGAGTTGCTGCCAGGCTGATACCGGATTATCCCAAAATACGCTTTGTCTCAGTGGGAGAAGGACCCGACCATGAAAAACTTCAGGGGCTAATCAACAGCCTTGACATTCAAAACAAATTTCTTTTAGCGGGACGTCATACAGATATTATTCCCTGTCTGGCTGCATTTGATATCGGGGTCCTTTGCTCTACGTATGAAAGCTTTTCCAATTCGCTTATCGAGTATATGGCTGCCGGGCTGCCGATTGTCGCTTCCGATGTTGGCGGCAACAGCGAAGCTATCCAGCATGGAATAAATGGATTACTATACCCTGTTCAAAAAGAAAACAAGCTGGAAGATGCCCTGCGTCAGTTGCTTCGTGATCCCGCCTTTGCTTCTCAATTAGGGACAACAGCCAAACAGGATGCCTTTCGACAATACAGTATGGACACCTGTTTGCGAAATCACGAAGAGTATTATACTCGTCTCATTCAAGGTGTCGGTCACTACGACAAGTTGAGTATGGAAAAAACAGCGCAAAGCTGATATTATGTTTTTTGAATATAGTAATAAGGAGCAGTGATGAAACTGCTGGGATTATCACCGGGGAAAATATTTTCCGGATTTGAAGAATCATTCTTCAATGCTTTACGCAATATAGGTGATGAAATCACCCATATTGAAGTGGAAATCCCGTGGTTCAAACTGCTGTGTACCTTCTCCAGTTTCTACCCCAACAAAAAGAAATGGGGGACTCGTCGTGACCTTCACTATCATACATCAATAATCGCATTTAACCAAAAGTCAGCCTTTGCACAAAGAAAAGTCGAGCAACTTCAGGAACACGCGGATGCTATTTATCAAGTGGGAAGCTTATGGAATCCGGTCAGCGATAAAGTAACCATACCCCTCTTCTTACAGGTGGATTATACCTCTATCCTCTCCAAACGACGTAACAGCGAATGGAAACGGAAACCGGGACGACCAGAACAGTTCTGGATTGAACAAGAAAAGATACTGTATAACACCGCTGCCAAGGTGCTTACCACCACGGAAAATGCCCGGCAATCGATAATAAATGATTACGATATCGCCCCTGAACATGTGGTAACGGTTGGTGCTGGTGTCAGCGCCCCGTATGACAAACTTGACCCCGACAGAAAACCGGATTACGCATCAAAGAAAATCCTGTTTGTCGGCAAAGGGTTTATCGGAAAAGGACTCGATACTATCCTTGAGGCATTTGAAACCGTACGGAAAAAAATCCCGGATGCCATACTCACCGTTGTCGGTCCCACGAATTTTAATATACACGCCGAGGGTGTTCACTATCTGGGACGTATTACTGACAAAGAAAAAGTGAAAGAACTATACTATCAACATGCTGTCTTTGTCATGCCCTCCCGTTTTGAACCATTGGGACAGGTATTCCTCGAAGCTATGTCATGCCAGCTTCCCTGTATCGGGAGCACTATTGATGCCATGCCGGAAATGATAAAAAATGGTGACACCGGGTATATCATCGAACCGGGTGACTCCAGGCAATTAGCGGAACATATCATTACGCTTCTTTCAAACCCCGATTTAGCGCAAAAGATGGGCAATGCCGGGTTTGAACGGCTCAAAAAGTATTATCTTTGGTCTCAGGTTGGCAAGCGTATCCACGACGAGATGAGCCGACACATCCGATAAGAAAAACAGGGAAAACCCCAGGGAAAAACTGTTGTGGTCATACAACAACAAAATGAGTATTATCTTCTACATAGTGATATTCAATTCAACGCTCATGAGATAGTATATGTGTACTGATGAACGGCAAGTACAACACCTGATTAAGAAGATTGTTTCCCGATTGTTCCCTGTGACAAAACTTCATCAAACAACAGCAATACTCCACTTCAATCATACTGACAATAATCTTTCCCGGTGGCTGAAAGAACATTCCTTTCAGGTTACCACGATTGACAACAATACCTTGGAAAAAACAGTAAACGGTGGACACCAGCCTGAGACTGGTTCCCATCCCACGCTACCATTTGAAAATAACTGTTTTAGCCTCATACTAATGGTAGAAACAATAGAACACACTCCAAAACCCTATCAACTCTTACGTGAATGTGCCCGGGTGCTGAAACCGGGCGGGTTCCTGATACTCAGCACCCCTAACATACATTCCTTCGCCTCCCGGATGAAAAGTCCTATCCTGGATATGTCATTACATGAAGAAACTTCCAAAGATGAACCACCCAACCAGCACCACTCACCGGTTTCCATTAGCATGTTGTTATATTCATTCAGAAAGACGAATATGACTCTCGTTGATCTCTACACAACCGGTCCAAAGCTGTCTTGGTTTTCCCGTATGCTAAAATCCTTTATAAATGCTTTCACATTCCAAATGATGAAAAACTTTGGTCGTTCCCAGCACCACCGGGAGTATTACCTGAACTATTTAAGCGACCGCCAGTTGCGAAAATTAATCGATGCCACCGTGCTTGTTGTTGTTGCCCGGAAAGAATCCTGAGAAGCTTTCACCTGTGACGGGTTAAAAAAATACGTTTATCAGAAATATATGATATTGTTTTTTATTTATTTGTGATTATTGATTTTTATTCCTGACATTCCTGCTTCTTGCCCCAGTGTTTCTTACTTTCTGCTTCAATCATTCTTATTTATTACTCCTGTTATTCCTACTTCGTATTTTTTCACTCCTGCTTTTTATCTTTGTCATTCCTATTTATTATTGTCCTCTCCGTTATTTTTTAATTTGTTATTTTCGACTTTTTTAATATGTCAACCCGTCTATTTATGCTGTCACCGCTTCATAATGGTTTGTTGAAAAACTTCAACATTTTCTTTCAAGCACCATTTCCGCCCAGTCGGACTCAGGGTAACTTGAAAGTTGTCATCATTCAAAAAGTTATGCTGAGTCCGCCTGGGCGGAAAGCACAACACCCACAAAATAACTTTTTTCAACACTCCTGAAAGCAGGGGTCCAGAAGGTCTGTGATACGGAAAGAGATTCCCGCCTGCGCGGGAATGACAAAAAAGGTCGAGATGACACAACCATCGGTTGTTTTATAGAAAAGGTCAGGCCCCTTGTGGTCCTGGCAAACATATAAAAAACTGAAAAAAAAGTAGGTCAGAACCCTTGCGGTCCTGACAAACGTATAAAAGAACTAAAATAAGAGAGAAGGAACACAGCCGTTAGCTGTTTGTATAGCTTTCAGTTGCTCAAATATCTTATGGATGTGTTATTATTTTTTTCAACAGAAGATTTGTTGCCTCGGTTATCAACCGGTATCCATTTTCATTGAGCTCTATATCACTCACCGCCAGAGAATCCGGCAATAAATCATTGTCATTGGCAAGCAAGCGGTGAAAATCAACAAACTGAAAACCATGCTCCCGGCAAAACTGACGCAACCAGTCATTGAACACTATCACACTATCTACAACAGAATATCCCTCATAGACAAGATTGCTGCGAGGGGGAATAACAGTGGTTAACACCGGTTCGATACGATTAGCTCGGGCAATGGTTGCCATGGTGGTAAGATAATCTTCCAGCTCTTTCAGTGAATACTGCGAGCGGAAATTATAAGAAGCAAACTCAATCACTACTGCCCGTGGATGAAGCTCGACCACATCGGGAAGAAACCGCAAGAGAAAACCACTCATCCGCTGACCGGAAATACCACGATTGATACTCTCCCATTCCGGGAAATATTTTTGCAGATTCCATTCTTCTGTTAGCTGTGACCCGAGAAACACTATCCTGTTGGCAACAGTTGTGTCGGTTTAATATGTTTTGTTGTCCTCTTCATATATTTTGCGGCCGGAGAACTCATCTACGACATGAGTATATTTATCGAGGAAGTAGTTTATATGTGCTCGATATTCAAGCGCTTTGTACGCTACATAGACAATACCAAGATTCGCCACCAACGACAGAATAAATATGACTTTCAAAGTCCGTGACATATTTTTCCCTCAATCAAAAAACGCAGACAGAAAACCGCCGGACCGACCGGCGGATTCTGTCTATGTAAAAAATACTATCGTATAATTCCCTGCAATGCAGTTTTATTTCAACAATATCATTTTCTTTACATCCTGCTCGGACCCACGTTCGAGTCGATACAGGTATATTCCCGAAGCCACGGCACGACCAGAGCTGCTTGTTCCATCCCATTCAACTGAATAGGTCCCGGGAGGCTGTACTTCATCAACAAGTGTAATAACTTTCTGCCCCAACACATTATAAACAGAGAGAACCGTACGCGGAGGAATCTCACCTAATCCACCGGTCCCGTGCAACGTGTAGGAAATAACCGTCACCGGGTTAAACGGATTCGGGTAATTCTGATTCAGCTCAAACGTTTTCGGTAATGGCGCAAATGCCTGTCCATCATACACCGAGGTGGCAATACCGCCGAAATACTGGAGACTACGGTACAATATTGTATCAATCGGGTTATACCCTCCCGATATATTAGAAATATATCCAGCCGGGAATGAAAGCAGTATCGAACGATGACTGCCGGCATAAGTAACAGCATAGGGTTTGCCGGCGGATAAATACTCAGAGACTATCCCCACCTGCCCGCCACTGGTTGCTTCAAGAGTATAGGTATCGGGTAATCCGTATGTATTACGAAAAATATAATTGGTCCCCTCATACACCGTACCGGTAACTCCCAAAAAGCTGAAATTACTATTACTATTACCTTCAGCCAAACCTCCTATCCGGGCGTGGAAATAGTCTTTCATAAACATGCTGTCAAGAGTGAAGATATCATTAACGCCATACCTTGATGAGTAGAACAAACTCCGTCCGTTATCCATGTAGCTTTTCATAGTGGCAATATCAGTTGTATCGATAATACCGGGGGAAGCATCACCGGAGAGCCAGAAGACCATCGCATAATTCATTAAGTCATTGACCGCCGGTGCTCCTGCTGAATCTACGTTCCATAACCGGTGTGGGACACGAAGACGGGTAAAGGCGCTGTCATAATATTTTTCAAATTCGCTACCGCCGTCATCATCAACTACGAGCACCTGGGGAGCGCCTACTTCCTTCTCTATCCCAAACCTAAATTGGAACTCACCGGAACCGGGGGTAAACGACAAGGAATCAGTGGTAATAATAAGTGTAAACGAATCAATAACAGGAATCACGCTGTCAGCCAGCGTAAACTCAACAGGAATCACATTACTTCTGTTCGTCCCTAAAAGATCAACATTGGGGTTATTGAATGGAACTGTTTGTGAAACCCAGATAACATCGGGATTATCAGATTCAAGGGTGGCATAGATATTATACGAATATCGCATCTTATTACGGATAGTACAAAAAAACTGAATCGTTTCTCCCGGCTCTAATATACCGTCACCATCACCACCGGGAGGGTCATCAAGAAACTGTGTGCTTACCAGCTCGACCCAGGGGCGGGAATACTCGATATCAAGGTCGGCATACATGAGCGAATCGGAGTCAGTAATATTCCAGACACCAATTTTGGTAACAGTTCCAAAGTTTGTTTTTGAGTCCGGGTTCGACAGATTATGAAACTCGCGGTTATTGGTATTACCGGGGAACGGGTCACCGGCATCACCCCGATTACCGGTTGTTAACGCTAAATCATTGTTACCGTCAGCCTGTTCGAGGGCAACATAGTAACGGTTAAAATCGACATTATTCGGCGCTGCATTCAAATCAACATGATAAATCAATAAACCGGAACCGGGAAGTTGGATATCAAAGCCGGTTTTCTGGCGATTTTCAACCACCCAAAATTCCTGCTCACCGGTCGTGCTGTTTCGCAGTCGATAAGCAACAGGGTTGTATTCGACAGCCGGAATTTCCGCATGGAAAATATTGGAATCAACCTGGATAAAGGAAAGAAAACCGACCTGCGCCTTGCACCAGGCATCGAGATGCGCCGGTTTTTTGCCGCTTCCGTTATAATTACCGCTTGCCATCAATGACCATCTTCCCAAGCCGTCCGAGGTTGGCGGGAAATAGTCGATATCATATAAATCCGGTAAACCCAGGAAATGGCCGTATTCATGGCAAAACACCCCAATCGGAGAAAGTGAACTGGGAGCTGTTTCTTCCGGGTTCATCGTGTAGTTTTTCAGAACCACGCCATCATAAGCAACACCGGACAATGAACCTTTATGGGACCAGATGCCATCCCCGGAACCTTCTGCTCCCAGCCCGGCATGAATAATAATCAAACCGTCACATTCACCATCGTTATCGTTATCATACAAACTAAAATCGACACTGTCGGCATGCGCCAAAGCAGCCGCATCCGCAGTCAGTTCCGCCCCGTGGGATAGTCCATTATCGGTGCCAACATAGTACGCATACGTTTTCGGCGCCCGGTACCAGCCATAGATATCACCCTGGATATAAAATTTGCCGTAGGAATTTTCGAGATAATAATCAGTCATGGAACCGGTCGGGTTGATTATGGTGTCTGTCCGGGAATCGGAGAAGAGAATGGAATCAAACTGTTCCGGAGTTCCGGCAGCTACTCCACCGGTATAGGGATTGTCACTGAAATCAATAAGAATGACTATCACCCGTACCGTATCCACTGCAGCACCGTCTAAAGCGAGCTTACTCAGCTTTTGTTTATTAATAACGGCATGCTCCACCGGAGAACAGCCACCACGAGCTTTGAATGCGTTCCAGTTTGCTATTTTCTGCTCCAGTACACCTTCAGCCTGCCATTTTTCTATCACTTCCTGCGTTGGTGCAACAGACCATGATGATACTGCTGTTACAATAAGTATCCCCAAAATTATAAAAAGAGTTTGTATGTCGCGTTGTCTCATCTCGTACAGTTTCCCTTCGAAAGTTCTTCTTCACTATTTCTATAACAGCTCACTCTTAAGCAACGTTTCAAATAGTGGTGTCGTCAACTGATTTATTTCACAAAAACCATTTTTCTTGATTGTGACTGGGAAGAGGTGGCAAGTTTGAAGAAGTAAATACCTCCGGCAACCACATCCCCTTTATTATTCGTCGCATCCCAGGTAAATTCGTGGTTTCCCGCGGTTAAATAACCATCATATAGTGTGGCAACTTCCTGCCCGAGGACATTGTACACAACAAGTGACACATCGCCTGCAGTCCCCAGCTCAAAGGAGATATTGGTCGTGGGATTAAACGGGTTGGGATAATTCTGGTTCAGGGTAAACTGCCCCGGGAGGATAGCATGGTTATCTCCATCAATATCAGTGCTGATATCATACAGTTCCTTTGCGGTGTTGGCATTTTCATAGATAGATAACATTCCGGCACCACCGACAACACCGAGAGTAACCTCTACAGAATCTCCGGCGGGAATATGGAGAGTTTTGGAAATAGCAACAGTCAGCCAGTCATCGGAGGAACCACTGTCAAACAGACCAGAGGGAGAAGCAATGATATCAAATAACTCAGCATCGGTAAAACCAATCTTCGCCGTACCATTTCGTATTGCTTTGAAAGAAGATACATTATGTAATCCCACCACCCCCACACTTGGTCCTTCCGTACTCTGTTGATACACCAGGTTCATATCACGGTCATACCCAACCTGTTCACCTGCACCGAGTAAATCAAAGTCCGTCAGAAAACCAAAATGCAGGCTGTCGATATCCTGTAATGACTGGTTATGCAACACATACTTGATAATAACCAGACCGTTGTTATCCGCATCGGGATAACTGATAGACTCCTGCGAAACCATAACCGGCAACGATTCTGACACACCCGTCACGATAAAGCTGGCACTGCGGTGCACTCCGCCATCAGGGCTGGTCCAGGCATCAGAAAGCGAAGCCACCGGTTCAAAATCTGAGGGAACAAAACGAGCCAGGCTGTCACGAAC
>JAJRZL010000220.1 GCA_024275255.1 Candidatus Zixiibacteriota bacterium
CGCAAACTGAGCCAGCAGGAAATTGATGAAATCCGTAAACCGATTATTGAAAAATACGAAGCCGAATCAACCCCGTACTATTCCGGTGCGCGTCTGTGGGATGACGGTATGCTTGCCTTTACAGAAACACGTAATGCCCTTGCGTTAGGAATAGCAGCATCGTTGAATGCAGAAATACCTGACCAGAAATATGGCGTGTTCAGGATGTAGGGATGTATAATATCGCTGTTTGAATATTAAGAATTAGGAGTTATGTCTATGGCCAATCATGATGTAAAGCTTTGTTTACAAACAGGACTTTCTGTTAAAAAAGGGGATGTATTATTTGAAGTGAAAAGAAATGGGAGAAAGTATGGTACTTTGAAAGTAAGTCAAGGTTCTGTTGTTTGGAGACAAAAGTCAAGTACTTATGGGAAAAAACTTAAATGGGATGAGTTGCAAGACTTATTTGATGAATATGGGAAATCAGAAAGAAAATAATGGTAGAGTAGGTCGGAACCTCAGCAGTTCCGACAAATGAAGTCGTCAGGTGAGGTCACCTAACGAAACAACAATGTCCCCAAGTACAACTTGGAAACAAAGATGAGTAAGTCATCCTGAGCGGAGTCGAAGGGTGACAACCATAGAATGAAATGAAAATAAAATCCATGCTTCGACTCCGCTCAGCATGACGATAGAAAGACAAACCATATTAGAGGTATGAACTTTACAACTGTCAAATACGAAAAAAAAGACAAGCTCGCCTGTGTAACTTTCAACCGCCCTGAAATACACAATGCGTTCAATGCAACGGTCATTACGGAGATGCAGCAGATATTTGATGACATTGCGCAGGATGATAATATTCGGGTTGTGTTGCTTACCGGGAAGGGAAAGTCGTTTTGTGCCGGAGCCGATTTGAACTGGATGCGAGGGGTTATCAAACAGAGCTTTGAGGAAAACCTTGCCGAATCAAATGCTCTTGCTGATCTGTTCTATAATATTTACACTTGCAAACGACCGGTTGTAGGAAAAATAAATGGTGCTGCTATCGGTGGCGGAACGGGGTTTGTCGCGGTATGTGATATTGCCATTGCAGCGCGATCGGCGGTGTTTTCATTCTCAGAGGTGAAAATCGGTGTTGTCCCGGCATGTATCGGACCGTATGTGATAAAAAAGATGGGGGAAGGAAAAACCCGGGAGCTTTTTATCACCGGTGAACGAATGAAAGGTGACCGGGCGTATGAGGTTGGTTTGGTGAACCGGGTTGTTGATGATGACAAGCTCGATGATGAAGTAGAACAACTGACAACGTGGATTCTCTCATCGGGACCGGAAGCGGTGGCGATGGCAAAGAAATTAATCAGCGAAGTACCCGGTATGACGCCGGAACAATTTAAGCCATATACCGCAGAAATGATAGCGCGGCTTCGTATTTCCGATGAGGGACAGGAAGGGATGGATGCCTTTTTGAATAAACGTAAACCCCGCTGGGTGGAGTAAAAGTAGTCGATAGTTGTATTATCCTTGTGAAAGTGGGGTGTGGAAAAAGTAAAGTAGCTTCTTTCAAGTCCCCTTCGACTACGCTCAGGGTGACTTGAAGGGAATGATATCATATAGGGTGACTTGAAGGAGACGATATCGTTTCGGATGACTTGAGAGAGACGATATTATTTAGGATAATTTGAGAGAGATGATATCGTGTAGGTCGACTTGGAAGAGATGTTGTTATTTAGATTGATTTAGAAGAAGACGATATCACTTTGGATGGCTTGAAAAAGATGGTGTCAATTAAGGTGACTTGTAAGATGTTGTTATTTTGTATGTCTTAGAGAGGATGATGTCATTCAGTCATGCTGAGCGGAGTCGAAGCATGACACTAATAAAACGACTTTTAACATACCCGAAATTTTTTGTAGGTCAGGACCCTTATGGTCCTGACGGAAAGTAGACGTATGAATGACAATATCCATACTGATGCAATGATGAAAGATATAAAAATAATAAAACAACCAAAGGCTGGAATATCTCTGTTAACTTTGCCATTCCCATATTTATCCTTGCCATTCTTCTATTTATCTTTGCCATTCCCGTATTTATCTTTGCCGTTCCCGTATTTATCATTGCCATTCCCATATTTATCTTTACCATTCCTCCATTTACCCTTGTCATTCCCATATTTATCTTTGTCATTCCCGTATTTATCATTGCTATCCCTTCATTTATTTTTGTCATTACCTTTTTTATTCATGTCATTCCCTTTTTTATCTATGTCATTCCCGCGAAAGCGGGAATCCAGCTTTCTTGCAAAGTATTTCTGGACCCCTGCGTTCGCAGGGATAACAAGAAGAATCGACCTTTTGGTGACTTCAATCGTTTCCGCGAAGGGGCAACCGGGGAAGAGAATGAACAATAATTACATATAGAAACATACAAAGACATTATGAAACCACTATTTAACAAAATACTCGTTGCAAACCGTTCCGAAATAGCCATCCGGGTAATGAATGCCTGCCGTACCCTGGGGATCCCCTCGGTGGCGGTTTATTCCGATGCTGACTCCAACAGCAAGCATCGTTATTATGCTGATGAATCAGTCCATATCGGGGCATCATCACCACGGGAGTCATACCTTGATATCGAAAAGATAATCAATGCCGCCAAACAAACCGGATGTGATGCTATCCATCCGGGGTATGGGTTTCTTGCTGAAAATCCCATACTGGCGCAACGGTGTGAAGAAGAAAAGTTGACCTTTATCGGTCCGTCACCGGATGCTATTCGTCTTCTCGGTAACAAGGTCGCATCACGGGTGAAAATGGCTGATGCCGGTATTCCGCTTATTCCGGGAATGAAAGATTCTTCGGCGGATATCAATCTCTATCGGGAAACGGCACAAAAAGCCGGGTATCCGGTACTTATCAAAGCGGCCGCAGGTGGCGGCGGCAAAGGGATGCGGATTGTCAATTCTGAAGATGAATTGGGAGCTGCTCTGGAAGCCGCTCGGAGGGAAGCGAAGAATGCTTTCGATGATGACACGGTGTATCTTGAAAAGTATATTGTCAATCCCCGTCATATCGAGTTCCAGGTCCTCGCTGATAACCACGGCAACACTATCCATGTTTTTGAGCGTGAGGGTTCCATCCAACGACGCCACCAGAAAAGTATCGAGGAAACACCGTCGGTGGCATTGGATGACGAGCTTCGTGCAAAAATGGGTGCCGATGCGGTCAAGGTTGCCAAAACTGCCGGGTATCGCAATGCTGGTACGGTTGAATTTCTTCTCGACGAAACCGGGCACTACTATTTTCTTGAGATGAATACTCGTATTCAGGTTGAACATCCGATTACAGAAATGGTCACCGGTGTTGATTTGGTCGTGGAACAAATTCGTATTGCTGCCGGATTGGAACTATCGGAACAACTGCACCACCTGACACAACGGGGTCACGCTATTGAGTGTCGTATTTATGCCGAGGATGGGGAAAATAATTTCATGCCTTCAACCGGTAAGATTCTCTTTTACTCCGAGCCGGTAGGTCCGGGAATACGGGTTGACTCCGGGATTGTTGCCGGGATGGACATTACTATTGATTATGATCCTATTATGGCAAAACTGATTGTCCATGCTCCTACCCGTGAACTGGCAATTAAGAAGATGGTTGATGCGTTGAATGCGTATAAAATTCTTGGTGTGAGGACATCAAAGAAATTCATGATTGATTGTATGCTGCATCCTGAATTTACTGCCGGACGAACCTACACGAATTTTATTGAAAACCACATGAGCAACCGTGAAGATGAATCCAATACATACCGTCACCTTGCCGTTGCCGCCGCCGCAGTGGCATCTATGACAACCAATAGCAAAAGTACAGCACAGCTTTCTGAAACAGGTGGCGCAACTATCCCGTCACCGTGGGAGATTATCGGAGCCTGGCAGATAGGAGATTCTATTCATGTATAATTTTGAATTTATCTATGATGATGAAACTCTGACCACCGCTGTTGAGAAACAGGGAGAAACATTCCGGGTGACTGTGGGAGAGAGTACCATTGAACTGCAACCGATAAGCGAGAATCTCTTCTCTACGATAATAGACGGACAACGCAAAGTGGTTGCAGCTGTTCGCAGTAAAGATACCTGTTATATTGATATTGATTCTGTATTGTTCGAGTTGAGAGAGCCATCTGATGATATTTATGGTGCCGGAGCCGGTGATGCTGCGGGAGAGAAGGACAAGGTTTTCGCTCCTATGCCAGGGAAAGTTGTAAAGCTGCTGGTTGCTGTTGGTGACGAGGTAACTGAAAAGCAGCCGATGGTTATTGTGGAGGCTATGAAAATGGAAAACACGGTTCTCTCTAAAGCTAAGGGGACAGTGAAAGCAGTCAACTTTGCCGCCGGAGACCAGGTCGATACCGACACCCCGATAATAGAGCTGGAGTTGGAGGAGTGAAGGTAGTTCTGCAAATTGGGTTCAGAATCTGCTGATAGTCTCTTTCGTAGGTCAGTATCCCGAATGAGCGAAGCGAAGGAGAAACCCGACAAAATAAAGATTTATCATTGAACAGTTATGTAAAAATAAGATGTCAGGTTTTTCATATTCTTGCAGCAGATTCAGAACCCGACCTTAGCTTGTCCTGCTTATTCAAACACACTACTATCGCCGCTCCCTCTATTTGAACAACAGCATGTTTACTTGTTATTCTGTTACGTAATGTATGGCTGTCACCATATTTGATTTCCAAATCCTTCGCTTTATACGCTGTGCCTGTGCAATGTATCCTGATTGAAGAAGACAATGGAAGAATGGAGAGTATATCGCTTTTATGGTTTTGAAAAATGGTTTTGCTGTTGTGAATAAAACGAGCATCATACGCGTGGCTAATCATTCGCAGTTTATGAACATTATTTCCCCTTTTCTTTAGCAGGCTGTTAAGGAGAAACACTATCCCCAGAAAATGATCAATATCACCAACAGCAGGATTCACGATATCAATATCTTCAGCGCCGTGCTTCATACAATATTCAAGAGCCAGATGTAAATCGGTTTTGTCCTTGTCTGTGGGATATTGTAAAACTTTCGTTCTTGATGGAAAGCTGGTTGGTATTCGCTTGAGAGAATCAAAATCACCTATCAGCAAGTCAGGTGTTATCCCTGCGTTTTGAAAGAATGTATAACCGCCATCAACGGCTACTTTGTATCGGTTGTTGCAAAGCTTGGTATAAAACCCCATATATTGTTTGGGGTAGGCTCCGGTAACATAGAGTATACAGCGTTTCATTCTGACTCTAAGTTGGTCGTAATGTGGGCAGCGCCAAAGAGAGGAGTTTGTGGTTCAAGGATAACCTGCACCGGCATCGCTGCCAGTTGTTTTTGTAACTCATTTTTTCTGACAAAACGTTCCATGAAGCGACCTCTGTCAAGGGCGGTCATAATTTCTGTTGGTATGCTTCCACCAAGATAAATACCACCGATTGTCATTCCCCGTGTTGCCAGGTTGGCAGCTTCTGATGCCAGGCAATCAATAAAGATGTCAAGTGTTTCAACCGCCAGGTCGTCTTTGGCGGATAGTGCTAATTCGATAATCCTGGTCGGGCAATCTGCCGTTTCCGAGTGCCACTGTGGATATTCAAGATTGCGGGAAGTAATCAAAAATTCAAGGATATGGGTTAAACCGTGTCGGCTGATTATCTCACCGACATTGACGACATCATGTTCACTGTACAGGTATTCCCACAGTTCTGCTTCCAACTGGTTGTCCGGGGCAAAACCGGCTAAAGCTGCTGAAGTAACATACGTGCTGAACCGCTCCCCGTCATAAACAATCATCGCTTCGCCAAGCTGCTCATCGACAATTATCACTCCCCGGTTCCCGGTATGAACACGTGACCCCTCGTTGATAGTAAACAATCGTTCCTGTGGCAGTTCAAATATACCCTGAGCCGTGGCAATATGTTCATTCACAATTCGTACTTCAGAAAAACCGAAAATATCAGCAATCGCATCAGCATCGACCCGCCAGGGAAGATATTTTTCAGAAACACTGTTGTCATACACAAGTCCGGCGACGGCAAGGCAGGCAAAATCTCTCTGACATGTATGAGACTGGATATACCTGTTGAGAAGTTCTTCCAATGATTCTGCAGACTTGTTGGAATACTCTTTTTTATTGATGAGCGCTATTTGTCCTCGTTTATGCGAAACTGTGGCAAAATACGATTTATCCGATGTGATATAGCCTGCAAGCATAATTTGTTAATGGCACCCTGTGATAAAGTACGTTATTATAACTATTTTGATACCTAAACAGTTACTAAAAAATGATTTCCTTATTCTTTCAGCTTACCCCAGTATCTGTAAGATTTTTTCTGTAACCGAGTCTGTATCCAACCCCAAAAGTTTGAACAACTCATCAGGTTTGCCGGAAGAAGCATACGTAGTCACCCCCATTCTTGTTAACGTTGCGCGGCTGCCGGCTTCATACAGGGACATTGCCAGTGAAGCTCCTAAACCGGTTTTGACATTGTGATCTTCGAGTACCACGAGGTGTTTGTATGATGCCAACATCTGCAAGTCATCGGGATGCAAATCGGACCAGTCAGAGACATTGATAAGCGCGATATTTTTACCGTCCTCGTGCAGCTTGTCCCAAGCCTGCACAGCCACCCATGCCATATTTCCGGCAGTGACAAGTGCCAGTGTTTCACCTCTGCGGAGAATATCCATGCGTCCGTAACGGTATTGATAATCATTCCCGAAAAAAGGGTTTCCCTGTTCATCGGTGATAATCGGAACCTTGGAGCGACCCATGACAACTGCAAAACTTCCGGGTGTGCTCAATACATACCGGGCAATACG
>JAJRZL010000221.1 GCA_024275255.1 Candidatus Zixiibacteriota bacterium
ACACCGGATATCATCATTCACCTCGCCGCCAATGCCCGCGTTCATGATTTGGTGGTCAATCCCCGGTTAGCCCTTGATAACTACCTTATGACATATCATGTGCTGGAATATGCCCGACATCGTGGTATAACACGCCTTTTGTTTTCTTCATCTCGTGAAGTGTATGGTGAATCTACAAGAGGGGAGAAACGCAAGGAACACTCCACTCATGTTTCCATGATGAAATCGCCTTACACAGCTTCAAAATTTGGTGCCGAAGCGTTAATCCATGCCTACCGTGAATGTTATGACCTTGCCCCGGTGATTGTTCGGTTATCTAATGTTTATGGCAAATATGATGTCTCCGAGCGGGTAGTGCCGTTGTTTATTTATTACGCCTTGCGGAATCGTGAAATTAACATTTTCGGAAAAGAGAAAAAACTCGACTTTACCTATATTGATGACTGCGTAGATGGCATAGTACGAATTGTCACACGGTTCAATGAAGCAGCCGGACAGACATTTAACCTTTCGTATGGTAAAAGTGAACGACTGCTTGACCTGGCAAAAATGATTGTGGCGTATCTTAGCTCGGAATCCAAAATCAATATTATGAGGAAACGAACCGGGGAAATATCATTATACACTGGCGATATTACACAGGCACGCAAGATATTAGAGTACAAACCGAAAGTATCACTTGAGAATGGTTTGCCCCGAGCCATAGACTGGTATCTGAAAGCTATCAAGGAACCCCGCATATATCAGACTCAACGACGGAATCTGGCAAAGCGAGGCTGGGCTTAAAGTAATACTTTAGATTGTGTAGTTTGAAAACAGGCGAAGTTAATCAGTCGTTTTTTGTGTCAACCGGTTGTTCTGAAGATAATGTTGCAGGATCTTATCAACATCATCGGCGTTGTTCACTTCCTGTAATTGCATACGCAACTGTTTTGCCCCTCGAAACCCGGAAATGTATGCCAACAAATGTTTTCGCATCAGAAGGAAACTCTTTTTTCCGGAGTACAGTTGTTCGTATAACCGGGCATGTTCCGACATTATCCTGAACCGTTCCTCAAAAGTTATCATGCTGTCGTCCCGCTCAGGGTTGAACAACCACGGTGTGCCGAATATCGCTCGACTGAGCATAACACCATCAACACCAGTTTCCTCGGCAAGTTGTTTTGCCTGGGAGATACTCATAACATCACCGTTTCCCATTATTAATGTAGGACTGTGTTTTGCCAGTTCCACCGTAACCGGCATTACTTCCCAGTGAGCAGGGACTTTTGACATCTCTTTTCTTGTCCGCAGGTGAAGGATAACAACAGCCGGTTCCATCTCAAGCAGAGGGGGAAGCCAGTCTTCGATAATGATGCGATTGTATCCTATTCTTGTCTTTACGGATACCGGTAACCCTCCAGCACCTTCTTTGGCTGCCTGTATTATTTCCTGTGCTAATTTCGGTTCTTTAATAAGGGCAGCGCCTGCTCCCTGTTTGCAGACATTTTTATCGGGGCATCCCATATTGATATCAACACCATCAAACCCCAACTCATTTACCAACCGAGCGGCACAGTGTATCTTTTCCGGTTTTGCACCGAAAATCTGGGCAACAATAGGACGTTCGTTTTCCTGAAAATCAAGTTCATGGAGCAAATTTTTTCGCCCTGCCGAACATAAGCCGTCAGCAGAGACAAACTCGGTGAACATGACATCCGGTTTACCATATTTGGCAACTACCCGGCGAAAGGCAGCATCGGTAACATCAGCCATTGGAGCCAGAGCGAAAAACGGTCGCTGAAGTTGAAGCCAGAAATTTCTATTCGTTACTGCCATTATATTTATTCATTACAATCCGACTTTCATTTGATAATACGATATACTGAGAAAAATGCAAACCAGTTTTCAACCATACCTGAACTGATAAAACCAGCACCTATGTTATTTAGATGCTGGTTTGTATGGAGAGGATAGCAAGGGATGTATGTATCTATCAAAAATGACAACCCTATGGGCAGCTTGGTGGTGGAGGACCGCCGTTGAATAAGTAATCAGTAAGGTAAGTCAGGTCATCAACTAAAATGAATTCATTAGCGTCACCATTTACATTACCTTCGGCACCGCATGGAGGTATTGGTCCCCCACTGAATAAATAATCAACAAGATATGTTAAATCAGCTACATTAATTTCATCATTCAGGTCATTATCGACATTTCCGCGGTTATCCATACAACAGGGCGAGCCCAATAGCACAGCACCATTAATAGTATCTGGAGTATAGGCAATACATTCTTGTCCAAAAGTAACATCATTGTTGTTAAAAGAACTTAAGGTAATTGAGTTTAACGTGCCGCTGGCACCAAAAGGAATAGTGAAGTATAAACTCAATATCGGTCCTTTTCCCGGTTCAAGGGGGGGAGAGGTTCCGACTGATGATGATGTCAACGCATAGGCTTTTCGTTTGTTGTTCGGATCGGATGCAATAGTAGTGAGTTCCTCGAAATATGCTGTTCGTAAGCCAGCAGTAGAAACAGAGTCCAACGTAAGATTGTAAGGACCTGCGTATTGTATCGGGACCACAAATTGATATATCGGTAAACTGTTAGAAGCAACAATATCTACTTTAACTTGTGAACCGGCAGACCCAATAACACTATCAACCCACATTGTGTCAGCCAAAATAACATTGTCATACTGAATCACAAATAACTGACCATCGAGATTGGATGCATAAATATTACCACTGACTGTATGGGGGTACACACCCAAGGCACCTGCATAATCTGGATTGTCAGTAGGATACGCGTTGAACACTCCTATTTCCGCTGGGGCGGAGGCATTGGACATATCAACGATTGATATACCTGATTCATAATGCGAGATAAAGATAGTATCTCCTTGTACCTGGGCGTTATGTGCCAAGCCGCTTGAACCTAAATATTGACCAACTAACTGGACATTTCCTAAATCCTGTATATCCCAAATTTTTACTGTCTTAAAAGATGTTTCTTCCGTGGTAACAACATAGTTACCGTCACCAGAGGGCCAGATATTGTGTACATAACCGGCACTTGGAATGTTTATCCGTGCTAATTGTTGGGGGGCGTTTTTATTTGAAAGATCCCAAATGGAAAAATACGGGTTAAACCCTTCAGCAAGGTAAACCGTATCATTGCGGGCATACATATCATGAACGCCACCTGAGGGGCCGAAACTGCCAACATAAACTGGGTTTTCCGGATTTGCTAATGAAAGAATACGTACGGCAGTATTCGCACTCGAACCCCCTTGTGCATAGGCGTATCCCGTGGCTGTATCTATGGCCAGATTATGGGAGGTCAGTTGACCGGAATTGGAAACTTGAAATGAACCGATAAAGTGAACACTATCAGGAAGATACTTCATATCAATAACCATCAAGCCGCTATTGGTCCCGCTACATTCAGAGACACAATAACAATAATTTTGATAAGTCACCATATCGCGCCAACGAGCAGATCCGCAACTGCTCTGTGGTCCTATGACAATATCAGCAACTGTTTTCGTTGAGGTATTTACAAAAGCGACTCCAACATCTATTCCCATAATCGCATACTCGGTGCCATCATTGTCACGCCACCCCCAACAGTCGGTTCCGCCGAATGTCCCAAATGAATAATTCTCTATATCACACAGTATCGTTACGGTATCACCTGATTGATATTGTGGAGAAGCAATCGATGGAGGGGGAGGAGGAGCATAGCGGAGATATTCACCGCCAATAAATTGTTCATCATATTGCCTGGGAGTAAGAAAGGTTGAATCAGCAGGTTGTTCCGCTACAACGCTCATTGTCATAGCTGCAATAAATAAAAAAAGAGCCGAGAATAAAAATATGATACGCATCATCAAAACCTGACTTGTGTAAAAGGGTATATGTATAGTAGATTATGTAAGTCTATGTTGTCAATGATATAGTAGTAACGACAATATGTCAATTGTTTTTATAAGAAAAGGGAGATAAGTCGCAGTTCATGCGTACAACATTAGAGAATATTGTATGCGCCCTGATAATATTCTTCAAAACATTCGTGGAAAGATGAAAATCTTTTGATACCGTCAGACAATGTTCAACTACTGTGAACCTTGTACTATTTGCAAATCATCAACTTTCTCTTTCTTATTATAGATATACTGAGCGGTAAAATGAGATTTTACTGCTTCCGGAATAGGTACTTTGCAGTCACTTTCAGGGATACGTTTATTGAAGAAATAGACTGTTACTTTTTGGGGGTATTTCGAGCGGTAACGTAAAGCGATATACTTCAAAAGCACCGGTTCGACGGTGTCCGCATACACAAAAATATCTGTTCCTGATTGGGCAAGTTCTTCAAAACCCACACCTACAGTGTGCAGATTGCGTTGATATTCCGTGTCAGAAGAGCACCCCGTTACCAATACTAACAACATAGTGGTTGCGATAATAACAAGTAGTTGGACTATTCTTTTTGTCATCGTTTTATCCTGTTTGTGTTTAGTCGTTATATCTCTTCTTGTCTTATACAGATTTACTGATTTCATTGGTCTGATAAATTACCGTATTTTTTTCAGTATATGCACTCAAAAACCAACGTACCCACCGATGCACGTCGTTGCGCCGTATTTCCGACCTGAGCTGTTTCATGCGTCGCTGACGTTCCTTTGGCTCCATGATATATGCGCTGTAAATGGCATCAGCCGTCCCCTCAAGATCGTAAGGATTGACCACAATTGCATATTTCCCCAGTTGTTCGGCTGCACCGGCAAACTCGGAAAGAATCAATACGCCATTATTATCTACCGAACTGGCACAATATTCCTTGGCGACAAGGTTCATACCATCACGCAACGGGGTAATCAGGGCAATTTCACATGCCCGGTAGTGTCCCAGCAATTGCACCCGGTCAAGGCTGCGAAACATGTAGTGAATGGGGACCCAGCCGAATTTTGAAAAACGCCCGTTTATCCTGCCGGCAAGAGTATCGAGCGATTCTTTCAAATCCTGGTACTCTTCAACATGCAAGCGGCTCGGAATAACCACCTGTATTAATGAAATGTTACCATGTACATCGGGGTATTTTTCCAGCATCCGCTCAAAGGCGAGGAATCGTTCAGCAATACCTTTGGTGTAGTCAAGACGGTCGAGTCCCAGTACAAGAGTACGGCTCTTGAGGTTTTCATGAACGAACCAGGCAGCTTCTTCAACTTCCGGGGACTTGGCGCCATCGTTGAATTCGTTGAAATCAATACTAATAGGATAAAATCCCAGTTTTACCTCACGGTCTTCATAATTCATTATTGATTCGCGTTTGGAGGCTTTGATAAATGCTTTCGGTAGCAACCAGCGGATACAATGGATGAAGTTTCGGCGGTCATGGGGAGTTTGAAACCCGATATGGTCATATTTCAATAGTCCTTGTAGGATATCGTTTTTCCAGGGGAGACGGCGAAACAAGTCACGAGAAGGGAAAGGGATATGTAAAAAGAAGCTCAGATGTTTTGTAATGCCCATCTCACGTAAGAAGTGACCAACCAGCATCAATTGGTAGTCATGTATCCAGATAAAGCTGTCCGGTTTGATATGAGGAACGATTGCCTGGGCGAATTTCCGGTTGACATCCACATAGACTTCCCATTGCTCAGCGCTGAATGTTGCATGTCCGAGCAGGTCGTGGAAAAGGGGCCAGATAGCCCTGTTAGCAAACCCACGATAATAATTGGTAACTTCATCTTCTGTCAGCAATACTGGGATAAGTTCACAATCGAGGTTTTCGCAGTATGACTTCAGTAGTTGATGAACCGGCACATCAGGGTTACATCCCGCCCAGCCTATCCAGACGCCTTTATTTTTCTTCAGGAGTGGTGAAAGGGCTGTTACCAGTCCTCCGGCACTTTGTTCCACATGCCAGTCTCCTTCTTCACCGCTAATAGCAACCGGCAAACGATTGGATATGACCAGTAAATGTTTATCAGTAAACAACGTTGTTCTCCACCCGATTATTTCGTGCTCTAAGTATACATGTATTCACATGAATAAGCAATCTTCAACTTGTTGGGATATGAGAAAAGGGAATGTACAAACAGACTATTACAATGAATTGTCTCGCCATCGCATAAGAAAATCGAGCAACTCTGCGGGAGGAATAAGCCAGATATCCGCATGTGTATTGCGAAACTCGGGACGTACCAACACCGACACCCCTCTGCTTTTCAATGCCTGAAATCCGTCCTCATCAGTCATGTCATCACCTAAAAAAGCAATGGCATCATCCGTTTGTGTGTGAGCAACAATATCATTGACCGCATCCGCCTTGCTGATTCCGGCAAGTCGAACCTCAATGCCACCGTCAAATTCATTCACTGCTAATCCGTATCTGTCAATATTGTTATCCCATGTATTATGAACCAATGCTTTAATCATACCAGAAGTGCCTTTATCTGTTCCCCGCCAGTGAAAGGCTACCCCGCCGGGCTTTGACTCGGAATATTTTTGCAAGTTTTGTTTTGTTATCCAGTCCTTGAGGGCTTGAATGCCTTCTTTTTGCTTCTTTTGAAGCGGTGTAGATTGGAAAGTCCCATCCGGGAGTCTTCGCTCCAACCCATGACTGCCCCATATCTCAGGGGCAGGAGTGAGATTCAATAAGGGAAGCAAACCTTCAATAGCCCGACCGGAAATAATAACCAGCCTTGTTTTGGTATCCGATTGAATTGATTTCAGCAAATCAGTAACGCCCGGGTATGGAAAAGCTTTGTCACGCTCGGTAGTAAATGGCGCCAGGGTGCCGTCATAGTCGAGTAACAGTACGGGGTTTTGTGAGTTCGCTACGGTATTGAAGAATTGGTCAAGATTTACTGTATCGTGAAGAATTTTCATCCCAACAGTTACACCGCTACGAGGTGATGTTCCAAACCTCGCCGTAAACCTAACATCAGTGTAAGATACTCACGTAAGTGGCGGGTGAGAAGGAAATTCTGTTTTACAAATTCGTGGGCATTTTCTCCCATGAGAGCCATTTTATCGGGATGACGGAGAAGTTCACGGATACGTAGCACGGCTCCTTCGGGAGTATCTACCAAATATCCGGTGTGGTGGTTATGCACCTGCAAACGGATACCTCCAACATTACCGCCGATAACCGGTTTGCTCTTCCACATTGCTTCCGTAACGGTTAATCCGAACCCCTCTTGTAATGACTTTTGTATGATAATAGTCGATGCACGTTGGAGAGCGTTTATTGTACTATGAGAATCGGGTGGCAACATGAGAACAAAAATCCTGTCATCATCGCTGGCAGCCTCCTGAACTTCCTCAAGTATCGCTTCACCTTCGGGATCATCGGTTGCGGTTCCACCTGCCAGTACAAGCTGGGCGTCAACCGAACTATTTAACATTTTGAAAGCCTGAATTACTCCAAGGGGGTCTTTGAACCTGTCAAACCGGGATATTTGGGTGAGAATAGGTAAATCTTTGGAAATACCAAACCTTGCAAGCACACGGTCTATTTCCTGTTGTGACATTTCACGGTTTTTTTCACTCAAGGGGTCAATGCTGGGAGCAATGATAAACTGGGGATGATTCAACCGCTGAGCAAAATCCGGCATCGAAAAGATACTGACATCATACCCGTTTATAATCTTACGCAAATAATTCCACACTTTACGGTTGGGATGGCTGACATCAATATGTCCCCGCCAAATCCAGTGCCCCTTTCTTTCCGGGCACAAGTTGAGTAAAAAAGCCGGTTGCGGGTCATGGATAATAACAAAATCGGCTTCGGTTAATATCGGACATAGTCGCTCAGCATTTTCAGCAACAGTGGACTCGTAAATATCAATTTTCGATTGTGGGAGAGGGACAGCCATCCCCTGTAAGCCGTTATGAAAAGACTTGGTTACATTGAAAAACGGCTGGTTGCCATGAATGACTTCCCATGAAGCATCCAACCCCAGGTCACACATGAGTGGTACGAGCCAGTCAAGAATTTCCGCCACTCCACCACCTTGTCGAGTGGAATTGACATGCACAATACGGGCACCGGCAAGGTCACGGGCAAGCTGGGTAAGCTGGCTGATAGCTACCGGTCCAACAACTTTTTCGTATGCTGCTAGGGATCTACCGCCCATGAGTTACCTCCGCTTTCCTGCTTTGTAATGCTTGAATCAGTGTCTTTTTCAATTCCGGTAACGTGAGATAATAAAAATCGACTGTTTTCAGGATATGTTGCAGTTCTTCGGTTCCACTACCAAAATCCGACAGCCACTCGGTGAAATCATCGACCTTATCCGGAGTCCGGCGACGGGCTTCGATAAAATGGTAATAAATCGAGCTGTAACTCATATTCGGCAATTGGGTGATAAGGTCATCTACTGTTTCCAGGGTCAATCCGGTATCGAACACAACTGTAACAGATCGCATAAACCGAAAATCTTCACCTCGCGGAACCCAGGGGATATATACCAACTCACTCAAACGCTCATCCAGAATATCAAGTACCAGTTCGCGCAAGGCTTCGAAAGATTCCAGTTTATAGGGATTTATTACGCCAAGCCGCTCGGCGAGAACCCGGTCACGAAGGGAACGGGCAGACCACACTGCGAAATCGTTACGAAATTCCGGGTCATCAAATGTCGGTCTGATAAATGTCTCACAAAAATGATGAAAAATGCTCTCAATAGGGCAACTGCTGATTCTGTCTCGTAATTCCCGCAAGTTGACAGCAGACTCAACTCCGCCCATCCTAGTAATGAGAGCGCAATCTTTTACTTTAAACGGCATATTGATTTTTTCGGTCTTAATTACCATCTCTTTAGGTTCTTTCCGTTTTGACAACGTTTTCATGTCTGCCACCTGCCTGTATCAATAACTCACCGGGTTCCATTATACAATCGATAATTGAAGTTTTTTCAAATTTATTCCTTCTCCTCATCACGGTAACTGACTTGATATGTAACGGGTTATATATGAGAAAAGTTCTTGTGAAAGCCGATATGATGATTATATTTGCAAAATTAACGGAAGGCTCGACGTTCTTCCGACAGATAGGCAAAGCCACCGTAGCTCAGTTGGTAGAGCAACTGATTCGTAATCAGTAGGTCGCCAGTTCGAATCTGGCCGGTGGCTTTATCAGTTCATGCGTATTCATTTAATCTGAACATCTGGTGATGTGTATTGTAGCAATAATTTATAGTATGTGATTATTTTGTCTTGCCCGGTTAATTCAAAGAGATACGCCATTAAAAAGTTTCAGCCAATTGTCAATTGTCCCCTGCAAGAAAGCATGATTATCACCCCCCAGTTATTCTGTACACACCCTAACTCGGATATATATTCTCTCAAATAAAACCATTTCCTCTTTTTTTAGGATACCTGTTGAGTTTTGAGAAAAAATATCTTAGAATAAGTAATAAATAAGGATTTGCATACCTGTTTTTAAGGTGAATCCGGTAACGATCATAATTGGTGCCCATTGTGCAAAAAAAGAAAGGACACCTTCATGCAAGTAAAACAAGCAAACAAAGTGCATACCGATCTATGGCAGATTGCTCAGCATGTTGTTGAGTTGAAATCATCCATTATCCGTGACATTCTCAAAATATCTTCGCAACCGGGGGTTATTTCATTTGCCGGAGGATTACCGGCTCCGGAATTATTTCCCCAGGAAGATATCA
>JAJRZL010000222.1 GCA_024275255.1 Candidatus Zixiibacteriota bacterium
AATATCATGAATACTCCTGCTGAATCAAAAATACTGGTAACGATTCTTACATATAATGAAGGTGAGAAGCTTCGAGAAGTGGTAAATCGTGTACCGGGTCGGTATCGGAATGATTTGTTGATTGTTGATGATGGCAGTACCGATGGTTCGATTGATTTCTTGAGACAGGCGGGCTATAAGGTTATCAGTCACCGTGAGAATCTGGGGGTTGGCGCCGGGATACGAAGTGCGTTTGGGTTTGCCCGACGGTATGAGTACGATATTGTTGTTATTATGGCTGGGAATGGGAAAATGCAACCTGATGAGATTTCTCGTTTGGTGGAACCTATTCTCAACGGTGAAGCTGACTATGTGCAGGGCTCACGTTTTATTGAGGGAGGGAAATGTCCCAACTTGCCTTTCAAGCGGCGTATGGGAATCAAAATCCTGACCTGGTACGCCAATCATGTGCTTGGTTTCAATGGTACTGATATCAGTTGTGGTTTTCGAGCGTATCATTTACATATTATTGATGACCCCGGTATAGATATCCAACAACGATGGCTGAATAAATACGAGATGGAATACTACCTGCACTATAAAGCGGTAAAAGGAGGGTATAAAATTATCGAGGTCCCGATTTCAATGACTTACGCTGAAACAAAGAAAGATTACACCAAGATACGCCCCGTTGTCGGTTGGTGGTCCATGATTCGCCCGTGGGTGCTTTTGCAATTAGGATTGAAAAAGTAATAAAAAAACAATGATGGATATGGTAAAAGAATTGCCCGGTTACTACAACCGGTATATTTATTGAAATACCAAAAACATTTTCACCATTTTTACCATAAGCCCCGGTATTACATATCGAAAATCTTACCCGGATTAAGGATATGTTTGGGGTCAAACTGCTGTTTGATTTTTCGCATGATATCAACAGCGGAACCATGTTCTGTTGCAAACAGGTTTTTATGCCCAAGTCCGATACCGTGCTCTCCGGAAATAGTACCGCCCAACTCAAGAGTCCGTTTGATTATCAGGTCGTTGACCTGCCCGGCACGATGCCATTCATCTGTATTATCACGGCGAGCCAATATCAGGGCATGGAGCAAACCCAAACCGACATGACCGAAGGTGTGCATGGTAATGTCGTGTTTCCGGGCAACCTTATGGCAATATTCCACCATTTCCGGCAGGCATGATATGGGGAAGGCGACATCGTTCCGCATTATAGAATAACCGGGCTTACGATGTTTGACAGCTTCTGTTGCCCAGTGTCTTATTTCCCACGGGCGTTGGTTATCAGCAAGAGTGAGCGGTTTCCCGTCAAGTTCACTGCAGATTGATTCTGCCAGCTCGGCATTGGAAGTGATGGCTTCTTTGGGACCGTGAAACTCAAGGAAAAGCATCGGCGACTCTGAAAGCTTGTACTCTTTGAGTTGGTTCAACGCCTGAACAATTGCCCGGTCCAGGAACTCAATCGCTGCAATGTCAAGTCCATACCGTCGCATTTCCGAAACTGCCTTAGCAGCATTGATATCGGATCCAAAAACAAATGCTGTCTGAAGTCTGTCTTCCGGTAATCCTGCTAACATAATGGTAGCAGATGAGATAATAGCAAGGGTCCCTTCCGAACCGGAAAGTAAATCAACAAGGTTGTAACCGCTGGAGCGTTTTATTGCCCGGTTACCGATAGTCATGATTTCACCAGTCCCGGTTATTATTTCCAGAGCCAGCACATATTCACGCGTACCGCCATATTTGACCGAATATATCCCGCTGGCGTTGGTCGAAATCATCCCTCCGACAGTAGCAATATCCCCCGACCCCCCCGGTGAGGGAGGAAAGAAGAGCCCGTCGTTTTTTAAGTAATTATTTAAGTCATCATATATAATCCCCGGTTCCACTTGCACTTGTAAATCGTCGGGCCAATAGTTCAGGATTTTGGTCATACGGCTGACATCAAGGACAATGCCATCGGCAAGAGGAATGGTTGAGCCTTCAAGAGCACTGCCGGCGCCACGGGTAGTAATGGGAATTTCGTTGTTATAACAAACTTTCACAATCTTGCTGATTTCTTCGGTAGTTCTTGCCCAGATAACCGCCATGGGGGTTACTCCGGGAAGGGTTGATTCATCACGTGCCACCACTGCCAGTTGGTCAGGATGGGTCGAAAATTGGTCTGACGGAACCAGTGATGCCAGTTCATCTAATATCTTCGTACTCATTATTCCCTTTACCTGAGGTTGCGTATTCCCTGAAAGAATGAATCACATACCGGTAGTATTTCCGGCTTCTGTTTGAATTTTTCTCTGTCTTCCGCTGTGAGCAGGCGTTCATCTATTACCGCTACATAAACATATTCATCAAACCACTTGTCATACATGTACCAGTATCCCT
>JAJRZL010000223.1 GCA_024275255.1 Candidatus Zixiibacteriota bacterium
GAAACCATCAAATATGGGAGGTGTTGCGAATGGAACAACGCGTTCACCAGGGAAGTTGTACGACCATAACTCCCGGGGTGAACAAGGCAAGTTTGAAGTGAGAGATTGCACCACAAGATCGTAGAAATTGAAACGCCTGATTCTGTTTCTTCGGTTTGATGCCGGTATGGGTTATGGAAGACCCGTCTATAAGAAAACCGGGCTTTGTTGACCTGCCGATGGCCACCTATCATCCAAAACCGGCCTGGGCGACTGGTGTAAGAAGGAGACGGAGGAAGGTGTTTCAAACTGAAAACTTGCATCCGTTTTACGAGACGACCCGATAGTCTAACTGGCTATCGGGTTTTATTTTAGTCCACAGAGTGCGGGAACATTCCCATACTTTTTCCAAAGCAGGACTTTTTACATGCAGAATAAACACCCTGGGCGAAAGTATTTCCTTGCGTGTAACCTTATGGTAATCAAGGTATTGTATTTTTTTAAAAAAGTAACGTCAACCTCGGCATCCGCCTTGCACTAAGGGTTTTCAGTAATAATGAAAACCTTCTTGGCAGGATTGGATAATGAGAGTCAAATTCGTTCTGACAATGGATGATGTCGTGGTCAACGACACCAATATTGATAAGCTTATCCTCGATTGGGAAACCGAGGTCGATCAGGCAGAGATACTCGAACTATCCCATAAATGGATAACATCAAAAAATTTCCTTACCAAACGTATGGTCGGTTTGACAAGAGTCGGGGAATCGTCGTTAACTATTGAGCCACTGGAAGAAGAAGAATATGATGAATACTGACTTACAGATGCCGGCTCGTGAAATTGCTCGAGAGGTATCGGTAAAAGCGGAGGAGTATTCCGGGATACTCGGAGGTGCCAAGGCATTTATTCTCCAACGCTTTGGTGAAAACGGACTGATAGCTGCATATATCGTGGCGGCGGTAATTGTACTGTTTATCGGAAGCAGGATAGCCAAGACAACTTTTTCTGTGATTAAGTATCTTCTTGTCCCGGCAATAGGTCTGGCAGCAGTAGGATCGTTTGTGTCACCATATTCGTTTTATGCACTTTTACCGGTGACATCAACTGTCTGTGCTTTGGTACTTTTAATTAAAGGATAACCGGGAAAACAACTCATGAAAGTAAGTCAAAAATAACTTTTTTATCAATGGTATTGCTGAAAATCGGGTTTTTTCGTATAATATATAACAAGGTTCATACCTACATACTTTCTATTGATTAGGAGGGAAATGTTCAGCCACGAGCTGCCGGTACAGGCGCAGGGTGTGCTCGAGAAGGCATATAAATTATTTGATGGGTTCTCCGGAACCATGGCTTCATTACAGGAGCTGATCGTCAAGTATTTTGGTGATAACGGTCTGATCGCAGCATACATTGTAGCAGGAGTGTTGGCACTAATAATTGCCATGCACCTGATTAAAATAGTATTGCATGCTATTAAGTATCTCATTGTGCCTTCTGTTGCCGTAGCTCTTCTCGGTACTATGTTTACCTCATATTCTTTTGCCTTTCTGTTCCCTGTTTCTGTTATTCTTTTTGCCTTGGTTTTACTTTTCAAAGGGTAACAAGTCTGTTGCCGTTGCGTTCTTTTTTCAAAAAAGCGGGATAATCCCTATACAGAGTTGTTGCCTACCCTCAGTTTTGCCTGAAAACGAATGTCCTCTATGACAATAGATTGTTATGTAATTTATTGTATGACACGGCCTTGTGCTTGCCGCACTTTCTTGGCAGAATAATTGCATTATCTCCTGTTGGTTCAAGAAAGATAATTTTCCCACTGTAAACACGGGGGATTTGATGAGTCAACAGGATAAAAAAATATGTGTTAATTGTCATCGCCCATTGGTGCAACGTAAAGGTGCCTGGGTGTGCTTGCAATGTAACCCGGAAGCAGTTGAGTTGTCCAACATATTTGTTGATGACATTGATACTGATGAGTATGTATTTATAGAATGCCCCGGTGCAACTCTCTATGACCCGGAAACCAACGAAGTGGTGGAAGGGGTAAAATGGGTTGATGAAAATGATGCTTCCCGGGGGTATGAAGTAGTCGGGCATCAGATTTTTGCTCCCAATCATAAGAAACACCGCCGTATTAAACGGGATGCTCTCGGTAAGATTCGACGATGCTGGGCTTGTCAGGATTATACTATTCGGATGCGTCGCCCGGAGGGGAGAGATTTCTTTATCCCGTCACCAAAACATCCGCGCCGGAAAAAATTGAAACCGATGAATCATGTTACCGCAAGGTAACAGCCGGATTCAACGGGACTGGGGTAAACAGCCGATTTTGACGATAAACAGAAAAAAGGGGATACTTGCGGGAGGATATGACAATGATTGGGTTGATTAGTGCACTGGAAGAAGAGATACAGCTATTTCGGGAAAAAGCGACTATTACCGAGGAGGTAACCCAGGCCGGGCTGAACTTTTTGTTTGGAACATTGTCAGGTGAAAAAATCATTTTACTTCGTTGCGGAGTCGGGAAAGTTAATGCCGCTGTGGCTACTCAGGTGCTGATTGACAGGTTCGGAGTCGATGCCGTTATTTTCACCGGCTTAGCCGGGGCGCTGGTTCCCTATCTGAATCGCGGAGATGTTGTTATCTCAAATTTTGTTGTGCAATATGACATTGACCTTACCGCTTTTGGGCGTCGTCGGGGTGAAATTCCTGATTTCAACCGCCTGATTGAAGCTGACCCGAAGTTGATTAAACTGGCCACCGATACCTTTGAGCAACTCGAAAACAAGCAGGAAGTACAAAATCAGTTAGTAGTAGGGACTATTGCCACTGGCGATTCGTTTATCTCTGACCCGGAAAAGATAAAATGGCTCCAGCGTGAGTTTGGGGCGGTAGCTGCGGAAATGGAAGGGGGAGCAGTGGGACAGGTATGTCACATGAACCGGGTCCCGTTTGTTATTATCCGGGTTATTTCTGATGGTGCCGGGGATGGAGCCGCGGGGGAGTTTATTATGTTTCTCGATGAAGCATCACGTCTTACCTGTCACCTGACTTCGACAATGCTTGAAAATATGCAGAAGGATAAACAGGCAAAGAGTAATCCCGTCCCGAAAGAACCGGTAGAGATTATGTAAGGTGTTTCGAATTGGTTTTGTTCTTCCGGTATGTTTTCGTACATTACCGGTATGAGATACATGCTTCTGTCTTCTGTTATTGCTGTTTCCTTGTTATTGATTTGTAATCCTGTACTTGCCGGGGAAAAAACAGGGCAGGATTCATCAGCAGTGAATTTTGAAAAACTGCCGTCGGATAGTTTGAATGTCGTTGTTACCATTGAACGGATGCTCGTAACAAATCAACGGTTACATGATACCCTGCTGGTTACTTTGCAAGCCAATGGTCAGTCACTGGCGGGGTTCGATTTCAAAATTGGTATTGATAATCCCCTGGTCGATATTATTGCGATTCTCCCCGGTGAAATATATGACTCCTGTCGCTGGGAGTATTTTACCGCCCGCCAGGTGAACACCTCCGATAAAGAGCCCTACCCGCCGATATTATGGCAGGTGGTAGCCCTAGCGGAGTTGATACCGGATGAGGAACAACCGCTTTGTCATGGACTTAATAGAAAGGCTTCATTGTTGAAACTGGTGGTGAGCAATGAACATGTGCTCAATGTCCCCGATACCGCCGTCCCAATCTTTTTTTTCTGGGAAGATTGTGGAGACAATTCCATCTCAAGCCGTTCGGGGAATACCCTCTTATTATCAAAACAGGTATTTGATTATTTTGGAGCTGTTCCGCCACAGTCCCGGGGAATATTCCCGACCCGTTCGGGGGCGCCCTCGCAGTGTATCAATCCCGGCAGTAGAAACAAGCCTGTTCGAAAGATTGAATTTCATAATGGCGGAATTGAGTTTCGAATGAATATAGAAGACACTACGTCTGATAAAAAGTAATACTACCTTATTATGTGCAAATCTTGCGCATGAATTTTTATAACATCAAATAACCACTATTTTGCCCTTGTTATTGGGTTTATAAGAATGACAATCCGCCGATATATCTTGATATATCTCTGTTTATACAAGCAGACTGTTACATATTGTTATGAGGAAGGTAAAAAGGAGTACCCATGTCGAGTATTCTCGTCGTCGATGATAAAGACACCATGCGTAAAATGCTCCATGAAACGCTGGTTGATGAGGGGTTTCGGGTAGATTCTGTCTCCAATGGTTCCGAGGCATTGAAGTTGGTTCGGAGTAAAACATATGATATTGTCCTGACTGATTTGAAGATGCCCGATATAGATGGTTTGGAAGTACTTTCATCAGTAAAAGATATAGACTCTGATACCTCTGTTATTGTTATGACTGCATACGGCACTATTGAAGATGCTGTTGCTGCGATGAAACGAGGGGCGTTTGATTTTATTACGAAACCTTTTGATACGGAACACCTTTGCGTTCTTATCAACCGTGCTCTTGAAAATCGTCGCTTACATGCTGAGAATACGCTTCTCAGGCAGGAACTGATGGATGGTCATGGCATTTCTGATATTATCGGAAAAAATATCAAGATGATTGAAATTAGCAATCTTATCAGGAAGGTAGCCAAGTCCGATGCCTCGGTATTGCTGCAGGGGGAATCCGGCACGGGGAAGGAACTATTTGCCCGTGCCATACACGGCTTGTCGTACCGGAACAACGGACCGTATATCACCATCAATTGCGCGGCTATTCCCCATGAACTGCTTGAAAATGAATTATTCGGTTCTGAAAAAGGAGCCTTTACCGGGGCTCATGTCCGCAAAATGGGGAAATTTGAAATTGCCAATACCGGCACTATCTTTCTCGATGAAATAGGCGATATGGATATTTCATTGCAGGCAAAACTGCTCCGGGTGCTGCAGCAGAAAAACTTTGAACGACTGGGGGGGACCAAGCCAATTGATGTTGATGTCCGGGTTATTGCCGCAACCAACATGGATTTGAACGAGCTTATTAAAGCAAAAAAATTCCGTGAAGATTTATATTACCGTCTGTCGGTGTTTCCGATAAATATTCCTCCGCTTCGGGAGCGACGGGATGATATTACGCTCCTTGCCGAGTTCTTTATTGATAAGTATTGCCGCGAGATGAAAAAGCCGCTTAAAACGTTGTCAAAACAGGCAAGCAAACTGCTCGAGGAATACCATTGGCCCGGTAACGTGCGTGAACTGGAAAATACTATAGAGCGGGCAATCATCCTGGCGGAAGGAAAAAAGATAACCCCCGATCATCTGGCTATCCGTCTGCGGCGAACTGATGAAATCCAGTTGCGTGAAGGAGCGGGCTTAAAAGAAATTGGTGCTCATGCCCAGATGCAGGCGGAAAAGAGAACCATAATCCGGGTCTTGAAGGAAACACGTGGAAACAAGCGAAAAGCCTCCAGGATATTACAGATTGATTATACGACGCTTTTTGATAAAATCCGAAAGTATGAGATTGAAAAAGCAATGCAGGATGAGTAGGAGGCGGTATTCTGTTATCGAGTGAGATGTGTATTGCTTTGTCTTTGTTTTTTCATCTGTACGTTGCCGGTAAGGTTCTTTTCAATTCCCGAATCATAGAACTTGTATTTCATTGTGGTGACTTGGCATACAAAGTGTGCTTAAAAATCCGTTGACACTATGCTATATAAGAGGGTATTTTCTATGTCAATATACTTCTTCCGGGAGTACTGGTCATGCTGAGTTCATGGGTACTGGTAACAAGCAACGGTTCTTCTGATTTGCTTGGTACGATTTACATACTACGGGGAGAATTCTCAAGCACGGGTTTGAAACCTGACAGTTTGGTAAAGTGTTATAATGAAAGATATGACTCGTCCATCGGTGATAAACCGTAAGGTATTGCTGCTTAACCAGAATTACGAGCCTTTGACGGTCTGTTCGGCTCGTCGGGCGGTGGTGTTGCTCTTTCAGGGTAAAGCGGAAATGCTGGCTCCTGCTGATGGTCTGAGGATTCATACTGTTTCAACCAGCTATTCGCTCCCTTCTGTTGTCCGGTTATGGAAATATCGTAAAGTCCCGTTTAAGCGGATTATGCTCACCCGTAAGAATATCATGATGCGTGACAACAACCGATGCCAGTATTGCGGTACGACAAAGGGTCCCATGTCTGTTGACCATATTATTCCGAAAACAATGGGGGGAAAGGACACCTGGCATAACCTGGTCTGTGCCTGTTCCCGGTGTAATAACAAAAAAGGAAACCGGACCCCCGAACAAGCCGGGATGAAACTCCTGCGCAAACCTACCCGTCCCAGCTACATAACATTTATCCAGCGGCATTACGGGATTGCCGACCAGTGGCGACCGTACCTGTTTCTTGATCCCTCTCTTGGTGACAGCGCTACGACATAAAAAACAAAAAAGTTTTTAATTGATTTCAAAGGGGAGTATGTCTAACATCAGAAGTCTGAGTGTGTTTGTTTTTTTGGGGAATGTCCGGCTCTGACTGATGTCGTTCAGGCAGCGTGGTGGTGACTGACTGATAAGGAATGAAATGAACGATACGAAAACAAAAGAAGTTATACTCTCCGGGATGCAGCCGACCGGCTCACTACATGTTGGAAATCTTGAAGGTGCGCTCCGCAACTGGGTGGAGCTTCAGCATGACTATGAAATGTATCTCTGTATCGTTGACTGGCATGCTCTGACTGCCGAGTATCAACACCCTGAGGTCCTCAAAGAACAGATATTTCAGATGGCGGTTGATTTTCTTGCTGCCGGACTGGAGCCGGAAAAATGCGCTATCTTTATCCAGTCGGATGTCAAAGAGCATTTGGAGCTGCACTGGATTTTCTCCCTGATGATTTCAGTGCCCACATTGACCCGGCTTCCCACCTATACCGAGAAAAAAGACACTCTCGATTCCTATGCCTTTCTCGGCTACCCGGTGTTACAGGCAGCGGATATTTGTGTGTATAATGCCCATAAAGTACCGGTAGGAAAAGACCAGGCGAAACATATCTGGCTGGCGAATGACCTTGCCAAACGGTTTAATAATTACTATGGGCCCACCCTTAACGAGCCGGAAGGTTTGTTTCGTAAGATTCCGTTGATATTGGGCTCGGATAACCGCAAAATGTCCAAGTCATATAATAATCATTTACCGATTGACATGACCGAAGAAGAAACCCAGAAGCGGATTCGGACATTTTATACTGATGAAAAGAAAATCCGTCGCGGTGATCCCGGTCGCCCGGAACAATGTCCGGTCTTTTTGCTGCACCGGGTATATACGCCCAATGCCGAAGAGGAAGTTGCTCCTCCATGTAAAACTGGTGAACTGGGTTGTGTGGATTGTAAAAAGAAATTGACGGATAATTTGAATGATGCGTTACGGCCAATACGTGAACGGCGGACAGCATTGATGGCAACCCCTGATTATATCTGGGATGTACTCACCACAGGTGGAAATAAAGCGCGGAAACGTGCCGCCGAAGTGATGGATAGTGTTCGCTCGGCGATGAAAATAAATTATCGAGGATAACACATCTATGGAAGCAACAACCAATAATCAAGCCAGTCAGTACCAGGTTGATTTGCCTGCGTTCAGCGGACCGCTTGATTTATTGCTCTACCTGATTCGGAAAGAGGAAGTCAATATTTATGATATTCCTATCTCCCGCATTACCAAACAGTACCTGAAGTATATCGAGCTGATGCAGGAGCTGAATCTTGAGGTTGCCGGTGAATTCGTGCTCATGGCGGCAACGCTTATTCGTATCAAAGCCCGGTTGTTACTCCCTAGGGATGAAAACGAGCCTGATGAAGTTGATCCTCGCGACGAACTCATCATGGCGTTGATTGAATATAAAAAATATCGTGAAGCCGGCGAGATATTAAAAGAGAAAGCGTTAATTGAAGAGCGCAACTTTGTCCCTCCGTCACCGGTAGAGCGGATAAAGGGACGGGTGGATATTTACATGGAGACAACCTTGTTCGATTTGCTGGCTGCGTTTCAGGATGTTATCACTGCCCGCCATGATGATGCGATTCACCAGGTGGCAACCGAACCGGTATCCATCGAGGAACGTATTGCAGTGATACTGCAATTACTCCAGCAGCGGGAGTTTGCCTCGTTTGTGGAGCTGTTTGCCGATATCCCCCGTAAGATAGTCGCCATTGTGACATTTATCGCCGTGTTGGAATTGGTGCGTACCCATCGTATTCGGGTGCACCAGTTGGTTCCGTTTGGTGAAGTACGGGTATATCGTGGGGAGTTGTTTTCCGTTCCGATTGAAATTGAAACCACCGCATTGACTACCGAACCCAATGAACAAGCAGTAGGATAGCAATGGAAAATAAATATAACCTGTCAGTTGTTGAAGCGTTGATTCTGGCTTCTCCGGAACCGTTGCCGGCACGGAAGATTGCTGATGCGATAGATGGAATGTCTGCCCGCAAGGTCGGTCAGGCAGTTGCGGAATTGAACAATCGCTATATGAGTTTGGGATGTTCGTTCCGTATCCGGGAACTGGCAGGAGGATACCAGTTTTATATTATCCCGGAATACACCAGTTTCGTTGAGGAATTATTTGCCCGTCGAAGGAAGATGCGGCTCACTCGTGCAGCGCTTGAAACTGCTGCCATTGTTGCATACCGTCAACCGGTTACAAAAACAGAGATTGAGCATATCAGAGGGGTTTCCTCCGATGGGGTGATTCATACGTTACTGGAAAAGAAACTGATAACAATTCGCGGACGCGCCAATACGCTGGGACGACCTCTTCAGTATGGGACAACACAGGAGTTCCTGAAATTCTTTGGATTGGCAAGTCTTGAAGATCTGCCCAAGATGTCGGAGATTGAAGAGCTGCTCCGTTCTTCCGAATCTGAACACCAGGCACAGCTTAGTCTTGATCCTGTTACGCTTGATGCTCAAACACAACAGAAACTTAATGTGGCTGATGGTACGTTTGATCCGAAATCGCGTCAGGATGATGACATGGAAGAACCGGATGCACCTGCGGAACATGCCGAGCCCTCCGAGCCTGCCGAATCAACCGAGCCTGAAAGAACTGTTGACACAGAACAGGTAACGAGCAATCCCGATGAAAGTGATACCCCAGCTGATACTGCTGAGAATCAAGAACATGAAGAAGTTTCCGATAAGGTAATCTCGGCTGGCACGTCTGAATAATAGCTGCTTGATGACAATAACGGTACCATATAAATGAGTAGTAACAAACAGGTAGCTGGTATTTGAAATCCATCAAAACAACAGGGAAACACATTTGATTCGTATCAATAAGTATCTCTCTCTTTGCGGGGTAACATCGCGTCGAGGTGCAGAAGCGCTCATTGCCGAGGGAAGAGTTACGGTTAATGATGTCACTCTCGAAAAAGTCGGTACGATAATCAATGAAGATACTGATATCGTCAAGGTTGATGGTGTCGTTGTTACTCCTGTTTCCGAGAAAATCTACATCCTTTTGAATAAACCCCGTCACGTGATGACCACTCTTCATGATCCGTTCAAACGTAGAACGATTCTCCATTTACTAAAAGATTTACGCCACCGCGTCTATCCGGTCGGGCGGCTTGATTATGAAACCGAAGGAGTGCTTATCCTTACCAATGACGGTGACCTTGCCTATCGGCTGGCACATCCCAGGTACCAGATACAAAAGATTTATGAAGCAATTGTCAAAGGACAGTTTCAACGGATTGCCAGTGAGAAAATAGCTCGTGGAATCAAGCTTGAGGATGGGGCGATTGGTAAAGCGGTGGTGCGTATTCTGGAATATGGCAAACATAATACGCGTATTCGGCTTATTCTCACCGAGGGACGCAAGCGGGAAGTTCGCCAGCTTTGTAAAGCGGTAGGGCATCCGGTAAAAAATCTTGTACGGGTCGAGTTTGCCGGTATTACTGCCAAGGGTGTCGGTAAAGGGAAATGGCGTCATCTGACAGAGCGGGAAGTGGAGCTTCTCAAATCGCAGGTTGAGCTGATTTAGTGGAATAACGAAAATCAGTACGTTACTTGTCACGCACTCCGAAAAGAGCAGTGCCAATACGAATCATTGTTGAGCCTTCTTCGATGGCAAGCGGGTAATCGTGTGACATCCCCATTGACAAGGTGTCGAAAGAATCCCCAAGTAAATCACGCCCGCGTAAAAACAGTTCATGACAGCGACGGAACGATTGCCGGATAGCATCTTCATCATCAGTATTGGGACCAACCGTCATCAATCCCGACAGGGTGATATTGGACATGGCGTTGACCTGTTTTACCAACTCCAGACAGTCATCAGGGGAAACACCGTATTTTTGACTTTCACCCGAACAGTTCACTTCGATAAGACATTCTACATTGAGTTCAGCCTGTCCGGCTTGTCGATTTATTTCCTCTGCCAGTTTCATCGTATCAACTGACTGAATAACATCAAACAATTGTACCGCTTTTTTGACTTTATTGGTCTGTAAATGTCCTATCATGTGGAATCGGGCAATCTGTCCCAGCTCGGCAATCTTGTCGGCGGCTTCCTGTACGCGGCTTTCTCCAATATTGTGCAATCCGGCTGCAACAGCCATTTTTATCATGTTTGTCGGTTGAGACTTGGTTACAGCAACAACCGTAATATCATCGGTGTCGCGGTCATGCTCTTCGCA
>JAJRZL010000224.1 GCA_024275255.1 Candidatus Zixiibacteriota bacterium
CTTGTTGAAAAAGGTCAAGCTACTGTATTTTCTGTCACTCCCGCGAAAGCGGGAGTCCAGTAACCCTATGATACAAAGCTGGATTCCCGCTTCCGCGGGAATGACATAGATAAAGAAATAAACCCGTTTTTTCTTTCTTGAAGGTTTTTCAACACTCCCCAGAAGGTGCGCCACCCTGCCAACATGTATTTGAACGTATATATACAAACTGTCGGGTTTCTCATCCACATTCGGCGGATTCGGAACACCGACCTGTGAAAACTGAAATGTAGGTCAACACTCTTGTGGTCCTGATGAATATCTGAAAACACTGAAAAAAACGAGGTGCAGGAAAAAGGTTCCCCCTCTTTACCGTGCATACGGTCCCCAGACGGGATTGGTGCAATTGCCGGTGCGGGTCAATCGTCGTTGATTTCGCCCGGTGACATCCATCGTATAAATATCCTTCCCACCCAAACGGGTTGATGATAAAATAATATGCTTACCATCAGGAGAAAAATGAGGGTTCTCATTCATACCGACTTCAGTTAATACCCGGTAATCATGCCCGCTGGTATCAATCGAGGCGATATCAAATCTGCCGTATTTTGTTCGGCTGACAAACGTAATGCGGTCTCCACGCTTGGACCAGATGGGAGAATCATTATATCCCCCTTCGTAAGTAAGACGGCGGACATTAAGCCCGTCAGAATCCATAATATACAATTGCGGGAAACCGGTTCTGTCCGAGGAAAAAACAATCTGGCGACCATCGGGTGACCATGACGGCGCGGTATCAATCGCCCGATGCCGGGTCAGGCGTTTAATCACCCGCCCCTGTAAATCCAATACATATATTTCCGAATTGCCGTCTTTTGTCAGCACACAGGCAATTTTGTTGCCATCGGGAGACAAAGCCGGTGCTGCCACCATTCCGGAAAAATGACCAACACGAACAGGATCGCCACCACTGGTACTTACCCTGTACAGTTGTGGATCACCACTCAGGTACGAAGTGAAGTAAATAGATTTCCCGTCAGGAGCAAAAACGGGAGAGATATTTATCACTCCGGTTTTGGTAAGCTGTTTTTCGTTGGCGCCATCGTAATCGGCAATAAAAATCTCTTTTGCTGATTCCAGTTTTTTTACATACGCTATTTTTGTCCTGAAAATACCTATTTCACCGGTCAGGGCATGAACAACTTCATCCCCGATATTATGGGCAATTTACCGCCAATACATCTTGTCGTATTCTTCAACCCCTTTTGCCACCTCCTGCTTAGTACGGGTATGCAATAACCGCCATCGAATCCGAAGGCTTCGGGCGGGAAACTCCGCCTCCAGCTTGAGCAGGTAATCAGCCCCAAGACGCTGCCAGCCCAGAATATCCAAATCGGTTATCTCATACATCTTGAGGAAAAAGGAATCAATCGTCACCAACGAGAAATTGGCATAGAAATCAATATCACGCTGTACGACACCGGTTACCCAGCGCATGATTGCCGAATCACCGGCAGTGATAAACTGGTCACCGATATATTTTGTCTCTTCAACCCCGATAGGTGTAGGGACAAAATCTCCCGGACGAAGGGTGTCAAAAAAGATATTTCGTACCTCGCCTTCAAAACTCTGGGCAGATAAACCGGGAGTAAGTGAAAGCAACACCATTCCAAACAGCAACGTACACAGCAAGTATTTCATAACTATTGTCCTGGTCCAACCTTTATGGGTAACGTGATACCGATTATCTCATCCCGGAACTCTCGCGGCAACGGTGGAAAAGGAGCCGAACGCTCCACGGCGGCAAGGCAAGCTGCATCAAATTCAGGGACACCCGATGACTGTTCCACGCGCAGCTCAATCACACGACCGGAACGTATAACCTGAAAATATATCACACACACAAGAGTGCCATCATAGAGTACCGTGTTTCGAAAATTAGAGGATATTTTGTTAAATGCCTGGGTAAACCAGTAGGGATATTCAAAATTGGCATTATCAACCGTGGCGCCCGCAAAGGGCGAACCGCCCCCACCGGGAGTTTCTATCTCTTTCGAACCACTTTTCTCGTTTCCCGATTTTTTCTTTATCGTATTCTTTCTTTTCTTCTTCGGTTTCTTTTGTTTTTCCGGTTTCGGTTTATTGGTAATGGCAGCCTTTCTAATTGTTGTCGGATCTGAAATCGGTATATCAGGCATATTTTCAATCATCGGCTGAGGGACCGGCACCGGTTCCAATGCCACCGGTTCCTCCGACGGTAATTCCGCAGGTGCGGTAAGACGAACCCGAATTATCTCATCATACATTTTTTTTGGTTTCACATCAAAAGGAGCAGATACCAAAGTGGCAGCAATGATACCAATATGTAGTAATATGGACAGGAAGACATCACGTGCCATGAGTTCAGTTCCCTATTTTCGTCCGCTGCGACCTTGTTCAACTGGCGTCGTAACCAGTCCGATACCTTCAATCCCCATCTCCTTCAAACGGGCAATCACCTGAATAGCAACTCCATACGCAACAGCGGAATCCCCCCGGATATAGACGGACGATGTGTTTTTTGAACGCATTTCCTGCTCCAGGGCAGACTCGAAATTATCAAGGCGCGCCCACACATCATCAATATAGACTCCCCCTTTTTTATCAATAGTAATGACCACTCCCTCGGCTTCTTCCTCGATTGCAGCAGCTTTGGTTTTCGGCAAATCAACTTCAATACCGGATTGCAACAACGGAGCGGAAATCATAAAGATAATCAACAGCACCAACACTACATCAACAAGGTTGGCGATATTAATATCCGCTATTGCGGTATATGTCCGTTTTCGACGAAAACGCATCAGCGACGTTCCTTTTTGGTACGTGCAAGAAACTCAAGAATAAAGTTATGGCTGAAATCACTAATATATTTCAGCTTGTTATTTGCCCAGTTGAACGCAATCACAGCCGGAATTGCCGTACCCAGACCGATAATCGTTGCCAGCAATGCCTCGGCGATACCCGGCGCTACGATAGCCAAAGATGCCGAACCACGCTCACCAATGGACCAGAAGGAATTCATAATACCGACCACTGTCCCCAACAGACCGAGAAACGGGGCTGAGTTTCCTGCCGATGCCAAAAATATCACACGACTTTCCAACAGTCCCATTTGTTCGGTGAGCGATTTTTCCATACTCATCTCAATTATTTCCAAGTCCTCATTATCAAGAGAACGAACCGATTCCTGCAAACCGGCACTTTCATTTTTTAATTCCTGCAACTCTCCCAGTTCCTTAAATCCTGAAAGGAAAATGTGAGCCACGGGAGCATTGCTACTTGATTTTGCCTGCCCGACAGCTTCCGATAAGGTACGAGAACGATTAAATACCTGCATAAATTTCCTGTTTTCCCGTTCTACAGTCCTGAACTGTCGCCACTTTCCAAAAATAATAACCCATGATACCAGGGACATAATAACCAATATAAAAATAATAAATAAACCGAATGTTGACGAACTGCCGATTATCTGCCAGACAGAGCCGGAAAAAATACTTGCAATTGCTACATTTTCCATACCAATTTTACACCTAACATAGTATTACGTTTGCTTGAGTGTGATGTTACCTGTTGGACACTTTCACCACTCAATTATTAAATTCGGTCAACTTACGGCAGCTTTTCCGTAAGGTCAACAAAAACAGGTTCTTCTACAACGAACAACATACTCTATGCCTTTATACGAGCCAAATGAGACAGTGCCTCATTGTTAATGGTGATATGCAAATTATTAATTGCCCTTTTATACCATTTTTTGGTTGACCATTCATTAAATCTTGATATCCTACCTGTTACCCTATTGTATAAATATGGGATAAATGGAGGACTGATCATGAAGAGATTTGCCGTTGCTGCTGCCACTATCCTTATGGTACTTGCCTTTGGATTTGGATGCAGCAAAAAGACCGAAGACACCAACAAAGTACCTGCTGAAGTCAAAAAAGCTGAAATGATGGATTCTACCCGTATGGATTCAGCAATGGCAGATACGATGCAGGGAAAAATGCACGAGATGGCAGATTCTGCCGCTCATGAGCATTAATCCTTGATATTGCGCAAAACAAAAAGCCTCCTGCGTTCACGGGAGGCTTTTTTCTATCAGGAACAAATATTTTCTTATCCTTCAATCATCTCCACGTTCGCACGGGGAACAATCGCCCGCGTACCATCGGAGAATTCCACTTCCAATACACGAGCCATCGATTCGGATTCCAGCCTGGTAAGCTGAGGCGGCAAGTCAGTCACCGTACCCAGTTTCCCGAAATAGGGATGGCGAATCACCCGAACCGGGGAACCAATAGCCAGCCCGCCAACGGCAGTATGTTCTTCCGTATCTTTTGTCACCGCTTTCCCCTCTGACAAGATAACTACTTCGGGGCGAATCACTCCGGCACGTATCTGTGTTGCACCATTGATACATGCCAGAATACCTTCATTTGCCTTGAGCAATTCAAAAGTGCGTTCCGCCATGTTAATCTGTCCAAATCCCTCGGTAACAACTAATGTTGTACCAATATCCTCCGAACCGGTGATGGCTACGCCGATGTCATACCCAAGGAAATCCCGGAGGTCTTTATCATCAAAACCACCGATAACAATACCTTTTACTCCGACCTTAATAGCTTTTCTCAGGGCAGCAGCAGTTACCAGAGAACCACCTACGACAACGCATCCTTTCAAATCATCGGTAACAAGATTTTCTTCCAGTACAGTCGTATTATCAGCCACGGCAACTTTGATATTGCCATACGTTTCTCCACCAATACCAAAAATCCCCTGAACAAACCCGGCCTCACAGGAAACAACGACTCCTTCCTGGGGAATCACTTCAGTAACTTCACCCCGTAAATACGCCTTTACCTCTACCGGTATCGGTAATCCCCGCTGGAGGACTTGACCGGTGACACTGGAGATAGATTCCAGCGTACCGTCAATAGTGGCTTCACAAGAACTTGAGAACCATTTGATAAATGACTTCTTCAGTGCAATCGGCTCACCCTTTTTGATGACATCCCCCTCCTTTTTCACCATGACAAGGGGTAAATCTTCCGGGGGAACACCAAGCTTATTCGCTACATTTAACGGTTCGACATTTCCAGGAAGTTCTGTCCGGGCGACCACATCATCAGGCTCAACTTTGTCACCAACTTTGACAACAACTTCACCTTTTAATGGTAATATTCTTCGCTTTTCTACCAGTAACCTGTCTGTTACTTTCAGACCTGGTGTATAAGCATGTGCCATAGGATATCTTTCCCTAAATTATATTATATAAAACACTAAGACAATTTTCGTTTACGTTTCATTCTTATCACTAATACTATTACTATCACAATAAACACCGCATACGGAATACTTTTGTA
>JAJRZL010000225.1 GCA_024275255.1 Candidatus Zixiibacteriota bacterium
TTCGGGGTTCGGCGGAATTTGCCGGAACCCGTTTTTGACAAGAAATGTTGTTGTAAATGAGGTAGATAACGTGAAAGCTGGTATTCACCCCAAAGTGTATGATGTCACGATAAAGTGCGCCTGTGGCGCTACGTATCCGACCCGGTCAACCCGGAAAGACATCTCGGTTGAAATCTGCTCTGCCTGTCATCCGTTTTTCACCGGCAAGCAGAAACTTATCGATACCGCCGGTCGTGTGGAGCGTTTCCGTCGGAAATACGAGAAATATCAGAAAAAAGACAAATAGCCAAGCCTCTTGGCTCACATATTCGACGTGCGGTGCGTATATACTAACAGCACCGCTTTTCGTTTATCACTGAGTGAGAATGTAAGAAACTGGTACTCAGAGGATTATGCCTGATCTCAACGTAGGTGGACAAGCTGTTATCGAGGGCGTTATGATGCGGTCAAAAGACAAGATTGCAACTGCCGTCCGTAAGCAAAACGGTCAGATATTTGTCAAAACCGACCCGTTTATTTCATATACAAAACGGTATAAACTGCTTGGGCTGCCTATTATTCGCGGAACGGTGTCGTTTGTCGAAATGCTGCTGATAGGTATTAAGACACTGAATTTTTCTGCGGATATTGCCATGAAAGAACTGGAGAAAGAAGAAGCCGCCAAAAAAGGCAAGGACATAGAAAACAAACCTCCAAAATCAAACAACCTTACCCTGGCGTTGAGTGCTGTTTTTGCAGTTGGGCTGGGTATTTTTATTTTCTTTTTCCTTCCGCTGGCAATTTCCCAGTTTGCAGGAGTAGAAAAACAGGCAGTGGGATTCAACCTGTTTGCTGGGGCTATCAGGCTGACCATGTTTGTCTTGTATGTCTGGGCGTTGACCTTGTTTGGCGAGTTTCGGCGGATTTTTGAGTACCACGGCGCGGAGCATAAATCTATCTACACCTACGAGATGAGCGATGAACTCGTTCCGGAACGGGCTGCCAACTATACCCGGTTTCATCCCCGGTGCGGAACCTCGTTTATCCTTATTGTTGCCCTGTTTGCTATACTCATGTATGCCATTTCTGATACTATCTATACTGTCTGGGTTGGTCATCCGCCCACCCTGCTGACCCGCTTTGGTATTCATTTTTCCCTGTTGCCGTTTGTCGCCGGTGGCTCCTACGAGATATTGAAACTCTCCGGCAAAACCCGTGATAATGCTGTCACCAAAATGCTTATCCAGCCCGGTCTCTGGCTTCAACGGCTCACGACAAAAGAACCATCGAAAGAACAACTCGAAGTGGCGATTGCCGCTCTTAAAGCTGCCCTCGGGATTCCCCAGCCGGAAGTCATTTCCGATAAAAGCACCGTTTCGTAGCTACCATAACAATTCATTTCATCTTGCTGTTTCGGCGAGATACCCTTACCGTATAAGAATTACTGGAGAAAAAGAAAAGTGGATTCCATGCTTGACATAGTTGAACGACTCGAAGAAAAGCTGAAAACCATTGATGAACAAATGGCTGACCCGAACGTCATGTCCAATCAGCATAAGATAATCGAACTGAACCGGGAACGACGACTGGTGGAGTCAATCCTTGAAACGGGAAGACGATACCGGGAAGCCGCTATTGGATTGCAAGAAGCCCGGGAAATCATTGAAAACGAGGATGATGAAGAACTGGTAGCTCTTGCTCGCGATGAACTGGCACAGTACGAAGCTGAGCTTGAGAAACTGGGTCCCGAATTCAAACTGAAGTTACTTCCCCGTGACCCCAACGACGACAAACCCGCCATTGTAGAAATCAGGGCGGGAACAGGCGGAGACGAAGCCGGGTTGTTTGCCGGGGATATTTTCCGGATGTATCAGCGTTTTGCCGACCGCAAGGGCTGGAAAATCGAAATCCTCGGTTCCCACCCATCGGAAGTGGGCGGATTCAAGGAAATTGCCTTTTCGGTGACCGGCGATGAAGCGTATGGTGTCATGAAGTACGAATCCGGTGTCCATCGGGTGCAGCGTGTACCGCAAACAGAAACACAGGGACGAA
>JAJRZL010000226.1 GCA_024275255.1 Candidatus Zixiibacteriota bacterium
AATCCTATCGGGGCACAAAGTACCAATGAAAATGTATTGTTAACCTTTGGAGTCTCGGCAACTGATGCTGAAAGTATTCCGGTACTCACAACGTCCACTCTCCCCACCGGGGCAACGTTTATAGATAACGGTGATGGCACTGGGACTTTCGACTGGACTCCGAGTTTCACCCAGTCGGGAACGTATGACATTACGTTCTACGCTACTGATGATTCCTCGGCGGTGGATAGTGAGATAGTGACTATTACAGTAAATGAGGCAGGTAACCAACCGCCAGTATTGAACCCTATTGGTGCGCAGAGTACCTCTGAAAATGTGCCGCTAACCTTTGGAGTATCGGCGACCGATGCGGAAAGTATTCCGACTTTGATAACCTCAACCTTACCGAGCGGGGCATCGTTTGTGGACAACGGCGACGGTACGGGAACCTTTGACTGGACTCCCGGCTTTACGCAGGCGGGAACCTACGATGTGACCTTCTATGCGACCGATGATTCCTCGGCGGTTGATAGCGAAATAGTGACGATAACGGTCAACGAAGTTGGTAATCAGTTGCCTGTTCTTAACCCCATCGGTGCTCAGGGAACAACTGAAAATGTTCCGTTGACTTTTGGAGTTTCCGCCACAGATGCGGAAAGTATTCCTGTACTCACAACGTCCACTCTCCCCACCGGGGCAACATTTGTAGATAATGGTGACGGTACGGGAACGTTCGACTGGACTCCGAGTTTCACCCAGTCGGGAACATATGACATTACGTTCTATGCAACTGATGATTCCTCGGCAGTGGACAGCGAAATAGTTACGATAACTGTTAACGAAGCGGGTAATCAAACCCCGGTACTTAACCCAATCGGTGCTCAAAGCACTACCGAAAATGTATTGCTGACCTTTGGTGTGTCGGCATCCGACCCGGATAATACCATTCCAAGTTTATCAACATCGACCCTGCCAACCGGAGCATCATTTACCGACAATGGAGATGGTACCGGTTCCTTTAGCTGGACCCCGACCTATCTCCAGTCCGGTACATACAATGTAACTTTCTATGCCAGTGATGGTTCGGCAACCGATAGTGAGATTGTGACTATTACGGTTGTTGAAGCCGGTAACCAGTTGCCGGTTCTCAACCCTATCGGTGCGCAGAGTACTACCGAAAATGTTCTGCTCACCTTTGGAGTTTCTGCCACCGATGCCGAGAGTACACCGGCTCTGACAACATCGACATTGCCCACTGGGGCAACCTTTGTTGATAACGGCGATGGTACGGGGTCTTTCGACTGGACTCCCGACTTTACCCAGTCAGGGACCTACAATGTTACCTTCTATGCGACTGATGATTCCTCGGCGGTGGACAGCGAAATAGTTGCGATAACTGTTAACGAAGCTGGTAACCAGGCACCGGTGCTTGACCCGATTGGACCGCAATCAACAACGGAGAATGTATTGCTGACATTTACCGTAACCGCCTCCGATCCTGATGCTACCATTCCGGCATTGTTGACTTCAACCCTGCCGACCGGGGCAACCTTTACTGATAATGGTGATGGTACCGGTGTATTCAACTGGACCCCGGACTTTACTCAGGCGGGTGTATATGATGTAACATTCTATGCTGATGATGGAGCCTTGAGTGACAGTGAAATAGTAACGATTACCGTCACCGATGAAAACCGTGCTCCTACCAGCAATGCCGGTCCCGACCAGTTTGGTGTTGGGGTTGGTGAATTGGTTACCCTCGATGGAACCGGTTCCAGTGATCCTGATGGTGATGCTCTCAACTATAGCTGGGTGCAGATAGGTGGAGTATCGGTTACTCTTTCCAACCCGAATGATTCCATGCCGATCTTTACGACAACATTAACTGATACATATATTTTTGAGCTGACAGTGGATGACGGCGTTCTGACAGCGGCGCCTGATACTGTCTCAATAGAAGTGGTAAACGTAGCCCCGCCGGTTGCTATAACCGACTTGGGTATTCAGATTGTCGGGGATGCTATACAATTAACCTGGTCGGCAAGTACGACAGATACACTGGGATTTGCAACAACGATTGACCGCTACGTGATACATCGTGGAACAAAAGCATACTTCATACCTTCCCCGGCTGATTCTGTTGGTGCTGTCGATAATGCCACTACTATCTTTACGGATAACGACATCAATGGCGCCAATGTTGTTGGTGACACGATAAATCAATATTTCTATGTGGTAGAAGCGGTTGATATTTACGGTAATCGTTCGGCAGTGTCCAACCGGGTAGGTGAGTACGATTACCAAATTGTTACAACTTCTACAACAAACTTTAACCTCATTGGTGTACCGTTTGCCAATACCGGCATTGTCGATGCCGACGGACTTATCAATGCTATCGGTGCAGCCAATGTAAATACCGTGAACAACTTCAATGCGGAAGCTCAGAGTTATGAGGCTCGGTTTGCCGCTGGATTCGGTGTCAATTTTGCCGTGGTGACCGGTGGAATATACCAGGTCAATGCCGCTGCCGATACCGTGTTCAGTGTCGCCGGTTCTGTTCCCGATTCGGGTACTGTCTCGTATCAGATTATTACCACCTCTACAACAGACTTCTCATTCCTGATGATTCCGTTTGAAGATGAAGATACGTATTCTGTTGCTCAGGATGTACTTGACAGCGTGCCCGGGCTTTTGAATACGTTGAATAACTATGTCGCCGGTTCGCAAAGTTATCAATCACGATTTGCAGCCGGATTTGGAACTAATTTCCCCGTCAAAGCAGGTAAACCATATCAGGGTAACGCTGCTGCTAACGGGGTATTCCCCGGACCATAACGGTTTATGAGATAGATAGAAATGTGATGTTTATTATATTTGGAGGAGATTGGTAGTGCAAGTTACGCAAACATTCCGCAGGCAGTTGAACCTGTTTGCCATCATAGGACTGATTATTACCGTACTTCCATTTTCGGCTTTTGCCCAGGGTTCGATTTTTGGAACAGTGCAAAATGCCGATCTTTCCACACCGGCAAATGGTGAAATCAGCTTCTTTGGTTATCTTGACGACACCGACGAAGAGATTCGTATTGAAACTTCAACCGGAGCAGGATACGACGCTGGCAACTGGTTCGATGATTTTCAAAACTATCTGACCGAAGCACCGGGGAACCCATACGATTACCATTTTTTCAATGTAGTCAATGGTGAAGGGTTCCATTTGGCAAAGCTTCAGCCAAACAATTCATTCCAGGAGGAAAACATTGTTCTTACTGCTGTATCCTGGCCCGCACAACCATCCGGTCTTACTGCTACGGCAGTATCGACCAGTTCAGTAGTAGTTTCCTGGAATGCTGTTTCCGGTCTGACATACCATGTGTACCGACGGCTCTCAACCTCGACCGGTTCCTTTTTCCGAATCGATGACACCACCGGTTCGCTGGCGAACCCCGGAGTAGCAGACAGCTTCTTTGTGGATACTACCGTCGATGGTACCAGTTCGTATGATTACCTGATTATTGCTGAAGATGCTTCCGGGAATTACTCCCAGCATTCAGCCGTGGTAACAGTCAATTCTTCGACTCCGAGTGCGCCGGTAGTCAACAGTATTGATCCCAATAGCGGATTAAGCATTGGTGGTACCGTGGTAAACATTTATGGCTCGGGATTTGACATGGCCGGCGCCAGTGCTGTTGTCGGCACCGCTGCTCTGACAGGTGTGACGGTAGTATCTCCGTTCCATCTGACCGGGACAACTCAGGCGAACGCTGCCGGAGCTGCTGATGTGAGTATGACCAACACGGCATCTGGGCTGACATCCAATACCTTAACCGGTGCTTATACGTATGTTGATAATTCCCCACCGGTACTTGCGACTATTGGTCCGCAGTCCGTAGTTGAGGGTAACCTTCTGGCTTTCAATACCAGTGCTACCGATGCTGACGGGGGATTCCCTATTATGACCAGTTCCGCCCTGCCGGGTACGGCTACCTATGTTGACAACGGTGATGGCACTGGAACATTCAACTGGACTCCCGGATTTACTGAAGCAGGTAGCTACAATGTTACTTTTTATGCTACCGATAATATAGAACCGTCGTTAGTCGATTCGGAACAGGTGACCATAACAGTTACAGATGCCGGGAATCAGCCCCCGGTCCTTGACCCGATAGGTCCGCAAAGTACCACCGAAAATGTCCAGCTGACCTTTGGTGTCTCTGCCAGTGATCCCGATGGCACTACACCGACATTGACAACATCAACCTTACCGGGTACGGCAACCTTTGTTGATAATGGCGATGGTACCGGTACATTTGACTGGACTCCTGGTTTCACCGATGCCGGGACGTACAATGTGACCTTTTATGCCAACGACGGCACTGCCAGTGACAGCGAGATTGTAACTATTACGGTCAATGATGCCGGGAACCAACCCCCGGTCCTTGACCCGATAGGTCCGCAAAGCACAACGGAAAATGTGCTGTTGACTTTCGGTGTTTCTGCCAGTGATCCCGACGGAACGACTCCGACACTAACCACCTCGACCTTGCCAACCGGAGCTTCATTTGTTGATAATGGCGACGGAACCGGTACGTTTGACTGGACTCCGGACTATACCCAGTCGGGAAGTTATGATATAACATTCTATGCCAACGATGGCGTAGATAGTGACAGTGAACTGGTTACAATTACGGTAAACGAAGCCGGCAACCAGCTTCCCGTGTTATCGGCTATTGGGGCACAGTCAACTACCGAGGGTGTGTTGCTCTCGTTTGGAGTCTCAGCTTCCGATGCCGAAAGTATTCCGGTCCTTACCACCTCTACACTTCCGACAGGAGCAGCCTTTGTTGATAACGGCGATGGCACCGGTTCCTTTGACTGGACCCCGGCGTTTACACAGGCGGGAACGTATGATATCACATTTTATGCCACTGATGATTCCTCTGCTGTTGACAGTGAGCTTGTTACGGTAACAGTTCTCGAAGCCGGCAATCAAGCTCCGGTGCTGGATTCTATCGGCCCCAAAACAACTCAGGAAAGTGTTCAGCTTCTTTTTGTTGTTACCGCAAGTGATCCCGATGGCACTATTCCCGTGCTAACGACTTCGACGCCGCTTCCGGGAACCGCTACGTTTGTCGATAACGGCGATGGTACGGGAACATTTGACTGGACCCCGACTCTTTCTGATAGTGGCTCCTACAATGTGACATTCTATGCCGATGATGGGGCGTTGATGGATAGCGAAATCGTGGTGATAACGGTTACCAATTCCAACCAGGAACCAGTACTGGATCCGATTGGTCCGCAATCAATTAACGAGGGTTCGCAACTTACCTTTGGTGTGTCTGCTTCCGATGCCGATGGCGACATCCCGGCTCTGTCAACCTCAACTCTCCCTGCGGGAGCAACCTTTGTTGACAACGGCGACGGTACCGGGACCTTCGACTGGACCCCGTCGTATGCCGACAGCGGAGCACACTTGATAACATTCTACGCAACCGACGCCGTGTATCCGACTTCAATCGATTCGGAAATTGTGACAATTACTGTAAATAATGTCAACCAGAATCCGGTATTAAATCCTATCGGCACCCAGCAGGTTGTTGAAGGGGATACGATGTCGTTTGTCGTATCTGCCAGTGATCCTGATGGTGACATACCGTTGTTGACCAGTTCGGTTCTTCCGGGAACCGCTACCTATATTGATAACGGCAACGGAACCGGCTCGTTTACATGGGCGACTACCGCATTGGATGCCGGGGCGTACTCCGTCACTTTCTATGCTACTGACCCGTTATTCCCGACCGCGGTTGATTCCGAGGTGGTAACATTGATTGTTGGAGAAACCGGCAACCAACCGCCTACATGGACTACTGTACTCAACGATACCGCTGTCAGTGAAAACGATACGCTGATACTGAATGTTGCTGCTACGGACCCGGAAGGGAATAATATCGTTCTGTCAGTAAATACCGCTATGGAAAACTACACCTTTATCGACAATGGTGACGGAACCGGTGTCTTCACCTATTTACCGGACTATACCGATGCCGGTATCGACTCCCTTCGGTTCGTTGCCACCGATGACGGTTCACCCCAGCTTTCGACCGTAATGTCGATTGCTGTGACTACGATTGATGTCAACCAGCCCCCGGTTATCGATTCGGTTGGACCGTTTGGTGTTGAAATCAACGATACATTGACATTCACCATTACCGCTACCGATTCCACAGATACCACCGGCGCCAGATTGTTCCTGACAGCCCTGGATATCCCGACCAACGCCCAGTTTATTGATAACGGTGACAACACCGGAACCTTCACATTCTCACCAGTTGCCGGTCAGGAAGGGGTGGATACGGTTACTTTCCTGGCTACCGACCAGGGTTTCCCGGCGGCAACGGGTAGTCTGCCGGTGGAAATAACCGTAGTGACTATCAATATGGAGCCGGTGCTCGATTCCATTGGTCCCAAACAAGTCGATGAAGGCGCCACGCTTGCCTTTACCATTACCGCCAGTGATCCGGATGGAACTATCCCGTTCCTCGAAGTGCTCAACCAGCCTGATAATTCTACCTTTACCGATAATGGCGACGGTACGGCTGATTTTGTCTTCAATCCCAGCTATATCCAGTCCGGGTTATACTACGTGACTTTCCGAGCCAACGATGGAATGGATATAGATAAAGAAGTGGTCCTGATACAGGTCATTGAGGCTGGCGATCAGGCGCCGCAGTTTACCTATGTGCCTACTCCTACTGTTATCGAGGGTGATACGCTTGGAGACTCGGTGATTGCTGTCGATCCGGAAGGAGACCCCATAACTCTTGAGATTGATACCGCCAGTGTTATTCCACCTAATTTCACCTTTACCGATAATGGTGGCGGTTTTGGACAGTTTATTTTCATGCCGGACTTTACCCAATCCGGAACCTATAACATTACCATTATTGCAACGGCAAACGGGCAAGCTGATACCGCGATATTGACAATCGTAGTTGATGAGTTCGGTAACCATGACCCGGTATTGGATACGATTCCTGATTACACCGTGACTGAACTGACTAACTTGAGTTTCACGGTCTCGGCATCTGATATCGACGGTGATACCCCGCTTATGTCAGCTGCTCCTTTGCCGGCTGGCGCTACCTTTACCGATCTGGGTGGGGGAACCGGAGAATTTAGCTGGACACCGCTGGATACCGATTCTGGGACCTACCAGGTTATGTTCTATGCCGAGGATGGTGCCTTCCCTGGAGTATTTGACTCCCAGTTGGTTACTATTATTGTTAACGATACGAACCGGGTGCCATGGATTTATGTCCCGTTTGGGCAGCAGGACACGTTATCTGAGGGCTCGTCACTTACCTATGTGGTGACAGCCTGGGATGATGATGGTCCGACCCCGTCGCTTGAAGCATACCTCGATGGCGCTGATACATTGGCGACAAATATGACCTTCTACGATTCCGGTAATGGTACTGGTGTCCTGACATTTAATCCGGACTTCACGCAAGGTGATGATAATCCGACATATTACTATATCGTGTTCCTTGCTCGTGACTCCGTAGATACCAGCCTGACAATTGCAACGGGAAGTAGTTCCAATACTATCAGGTGTTATAATGTCCCGTTACCGCCGGTTTTGAACTTCTCAGACAGTACTTGGCCCTTCACCATAACTGAGGGTGATACCTTGGCATTTACGGTGACAGCGGTTGATCCGGATAATACCAATATCCCGTCAATCTGGGCGGAGAATTTGCCGGCTTCAAATGTTGATACCAGTACGGCAGTGAGCACTTTGTCCTTCGAATTCAGACCGGATTTCACTCAGGCAGGAATTTACCAGATTCGGTTTATTGCCCGTGATAATGACATATATGCGATGGCTGACACCCAACTTATTGATATAACAGTGCTTGAGGCAGGAAACCATGCCCCGACATTTACTCTTCCGGTTGATTCGCCTATTGTTGTGTATATAGGCATTGAAGACACTACCGAACTTGCCGCAGTTGATATAGACGGCGATGCCCTGACCTTATCAGCTTCTGATACGCTAACCGGTGCTGTTATGGTAGATGATGGCACGGGAACAGGAAGGTATATTTATACTCCTGACATAGCTGACTTGGGACAGGTCTTCACTGTTTCGTTCTATGTTACCGATGCCTTTGGCGCAGCAGATACCATTACCACCCAGTATGGAGTGGCACAGATGAAACGTGGTGATGCCGATGCCAGTGGTACGTACAGTATGAACGATATCGTATTTCTCATAAACTATATATTCCGGGGTGGTCCTGAGCCGGTACCGTTGGAAGCCGGAGATGTTGATATGAACGGTAATATCGAGATTGGGGATGTTGTATATATGATTAACTTCTTATACAATGCCGGACCTCGACCGCCGCAATAATTGCGCTTACTGCATATTCTGTGATACAAAGGCTGCTGTTTTCAGCAGCCTTTTGTTTTTTCATTTTCTCCTTTTTCTGATAATTCTGAAATTAATAGAATTTTTGTTTGTGATTTTTTATAAAAACATATTATTATCATATCCTGAAAATCGATGATAATGGAATAAATTGAGGGTTGCTTTTAGTATTTGGGGAGATGTGTAAGACCCGAAGAAAACAAGTGATAACAGGTGTTTTCTTTGTTTTTTTCATAGTAAAAATTCTTGACATATTGCGTGATTATCGTTATTATGTAATGCGATCTATGGAAGTGGTGTGACCAATTTTAATGGTCTTACAGAAGTCTCTCAAAGCGTCAACCTTTAGTGAGGTTTGAAGCTCTTCAAGAGTTTACGTTTAATGGCCGGTAAGTGAAAACGAAGAACATTGGCGATAAGGTGATTAGAAGGCGCTTACTTCAAATACAATTCATAAAAGGACAAGCAATCCTTGATTACTGCAACTGTAACCCCATTGTATGCTATACGAATGGGTAAAGATGAAGGGAGGTGAACCACAAAAGAGTATCGATTCGTTTTAGTATCGATTCACTGCTTTGAAGAGTAGTCATGCGTAATGACAAACTTCAAATAGTGAAAACGCTTTCCAAGATGTAAACTAACAAGACTTATTTCATTGAATTGGAGAAATAAGTTGGGAACAATCAAAACTCTAAAAAGGAGTTGCGCATGACAAGGAAGATATCCTCGTTATTGATTCTCTCCTTGCTCATTTTCGCTTTTATGGCGATGGGCGCGTATGCTGCTAAAGAACCTGTTGCCAAACGGGTAATCAACCCGTTGGTCAACAAATCATTACAGTATGCGTTTCCGGATGAGCATCCGCAATCTGTGAATACCTCGTATCGTCCGAGTGAAGGTACCCAGGAAGCTCTCGGGGTTGCTGGTCCTTCCGTGCACGCTATTGTAGGTAATACCTGGTATGATTACCAGCACAACGGCACCATGGGTCGTATGATCCATACAAAGACCGTTAGTGGTACGACTTTGACTCATTTCTCCTGGATGCATCTGCCAACAGGTGAATTAGCCAATCGTTCGCATTACTATAACTTTGCTAACCTGTCAACAAACTCATTGGGTGTGGCTACTGCTGTTACAGACCCGGTTGATGACTATGCCGGTTATGTCGGTATTGATGTTGACAGCCAGAACCGTGGTCTTGTTGATGGTCATATTATCAGAAATGCCACTTCTGCACCATCACCGACTCACATTATTGTCACTCAGGACGTTGGTGCAGGTACCGGCTTCTTCCCGTTTAATACGGAAATCCCTCAGTCATGTGCTGAGTGGACTGGTGGAAGCACGTACAATAGCAGTAATGAAGTTATTTGGCCTAAGTTCCGCTACATTGAGTATCCTGATGGTCAGAAGATGCTTCATGTTGTCGGTATGACTGTCGGAGCCGATGCCGGTTCTTCCCAGAGTATTTATTATTTCCGTGGTGTTACTACCACCACTATTGATAATACAAACTGGGATTGCCCGAATGACCCCGATTCCAGCACAACTTCATTAGAAGTTATTATCGATACTGCCTATGATATCGCCTACGATATCGCCGCCAATGAAGCTGGTAAAGTGGCTATTTGCTGGGTTGCGAACTTGCCATGTGATCCAGCTGATGCCGATAACGAATCTGGTTATGACTGTAAGCAGTTTGTCCAGCTCGATAACGACGTTTACTATCGTATCAGTCTTGACCGTGGTGCTACCTGGGTGGAATCACCGGTAGGTGAAACTGGTAATCAGCCCGGTCCGAACACAAACATTACTCGTTGGCGTGATAAGGAAGATCAGGATGGCTGGCGTCCGTATACCGATATGTCAGCTCTGATTACTTCTGATGGTAACTTCCACATGGTTTGGGGTTCTCGTTTCTGGCCTGCCGATGCCAATTCTGGTGGTCAGGCTGGTCTGATCCGTGGTCGTATTTTCCACTGGTCAGAAGATAATCCGTATGTTCGTACCGTTCACGATATGAACTGGGATCAGACAACTTGTAATGGTGGTGCCTGGCAATTGAATGCCAGTAAGATGTCCTTATCTGAATGTAATGGACGTTTGTACTGCTTGTTCACACAGTTTAATGATATTCCGGCTGGAATTGAAGATGACTGTGCAACCGATCAGAGCCCGGGATACCCGGTTGGTGCTGCTAATGGTGACTTGTACTTCACCGTTTCCGCCAATGGTGGTTTGAACTGGGATGCTGCTCGTGATATTACTAATACCCGTAACCCGGGTTGTGATCCTGATAATGGTAATCCATGTCCGTCAGAGCACTGGGCTTCAATGGCACGTTATGGTGTCAATGTCTCCGGTGTTACTATAACTGACGAAATCGTTCCGTCCCCCGGTTGGGGTACTGCCGATCCCGGCTGGTTCCTTGATGTTCAGTACATCGATGACCCGAGCCCGGGTGGTATCGTACAGAGTGAAGGTACCTGGCAGCAGGCTTCTGTTCGCTGGTTCCGTCTTGGTTGTGTCCAGGAAGTTCAGGAACCTCAGTTCAGCATTACACCGAATGCCATTACGTTCCCGGCATGGGCAAAACCGTCGAGCGGTACCTATAGTGTAAATGTGACTGTTGAAAACACCGGTAATGCTGATTTGCATTTCAGTGGTGTTGGAACAGAAGTTTCCGGAAGCGGTTGGCTGGGCATGAGTGCCAGTCTGGCTGGTCCTACGACTGTAAGTGCTGGTCTGACAAATACCGTTACCGGTACTGTTGACATCAATACCAATGGTTACTCTGCTGGTACGACAACCCATCTTGAGGGGTATATCCTCTTTACCAGTGATGCTCCGTCATCACCGGATTCTTTCCCGATTGACTTTATCGTAACCGATACATTGTATCCTCCGGAATTTGATACCGTCAGCACAACCTGCTTAAGCCTTGCCGTTTCCAACAACGGTAGCTTTGGTCAGCAGGGTATTGGCAAAGCCAATATGGATTACTATCCGTCGGATTGTGATACCACTGCTACCACATATCTGTATGATGGTTCACCGGTTATCGGTTGGATTAATGGTACTGATACTACCATGTACTGGTCAATCTTTGGAACCACCTTTGTTGATTCCGTTGGCTTCGTACAACTCAGCAATAGTGAAAATGTCAATGACGGTACTCATGACATGTACACCGCTACTTTTGTAACTGGTGACTCTACTATTGCTTTTGAGAAAACCTTCTTTGCTCCTCAGGATGCTGATACCTGTAACTTCATCATCCAGTGCTTGAAGGTTTACTCTTACGATGGTCAGACTCACTCTGGTCTGGTTATCGGTGAAGCAGTTGACTGGGATATCCCGTCAGACTCCGGTTCAGAAAATGGTTCCGACTTTGACGATGCCAAGAACCGTATCTGGCAGTACGGTGGTGAATATCACCAGGATGACACTGGTGCCAACGCTGCCTGTCAGGATAACGATGCCCGTTTTGGTGGTATGGCGTTCCTCGGTATGTACAATAAGACCAGCGATTACACTGCTCTGACTGGTCCGTATGGTGCATACACTGCTTCCAACGGTGACTATGTCTATGGCAATAGCAACGGCTTTGTCGAAGGTCAGTTGTATGAAAAGATGGTGAACAGCAGTGGATACTCCAAGTATAACAATGCTAATCCGGATTCCCAGTTTGTTGACCTTCATATGATGATGACCTATGTCACTGATTACACCTTGAATCCTGGTGAAACCCTGGTTATCTACACGAACTTAATCACAGTCGAAAATGGTACTGTGGCTACGTTCAACGAGTATGCTGATCAGGATTACGCCTGGTGGTGTGGTCATATTCTGCCCGATCCTCCTGGCTGTGGTTGCTGTCAGAACCGTGGTAACGTGGATGGTGTTATTGGTGGTGCCGGTCCGGTTGACGTATCTGACCTGACCTACCTCGTCGCCTTCCTGTTCCAGGGTGGGCCGCCTCCACCATGTATGGATGAAGGTAACGTAGACGGTGTCGTTGGTGGTGCCGGTCCGGTTGACGTATCTGACCTGACCTACCTCGTCGCCTTCTTGTTCCAGGGTGGGCCCCCACCTCCACCATGTTAATCGGTGGTATGAGATAATAGAGCAAATAACTCTGTTATTCTGAATACATTGACCGCTTCTGCTAAGCAGAAGCGGTCTTTTTTTGCTTGAAAATACGGGGATATATGTTATATTATAACGGTTGTGTAGAGCAACGAAACTCTTTAGATGAACCGATAAGGTTGGATTGTTTGGATTTTTAAGTACCAGTCTGATAGATTTTGTTAACCGCCTATTTTTTTGAAAAGATTTACTCAACCGGTAACCTTAATGTCCGTTTTTGACGTTATATTATATAGATAAAAGTAGTAATTGTATTAATATATAGGAGTAAGTAATGAAACCACAAGTAAGGGCAACAAGTATCATTGTGCTATTATGTACAATATTCATCTTTGTTGTCGGCACTGTTCAGGCAAGAATGTATCCGGGGCAGGACCCGCCTAAGCGACGTATTATCAAGGGCTTAGTGACGGTCCGTTTTGAGGATAATGTCGATGTGAACAGGGCGGCAAAAGCTTTTGGTACGGTTTCTTTCGGGGTTCCCAGCTTGGATCCGATTCTTCAACAGTATCAGATAACCGATTTTAGAAAGCTTTTTCCGTGGAGGACTGAAAAACCCCCTGTCAATTCCGGAATGCATGACCTGAGCCGTTTTTACGAGCTCCAGTTTCCGGAATCAGTTGATGTTCAGGAAGTTATTAATGCACTTCAGCAAAATCCAAATATCCGTATGGCAGAGCCTGTTTGGGCGATTCCATTAGAGGCTGTTCCCAATGACCCTCTCTGGAGCCAGCAGTGGGCGATGGAACCTCCGGGACCCGATCCGGACTATTATGATGCCTGGGATATTGAGACAGGTTCTGATTCCATCAAGTATGGTTGTATCGACTCCGGGGTAAATTATAAGCATCGGGATTTACAAGGTAATATCTGGGTGAATCCCGGTGAGGACCTTGATGGTGACGGGGTTGTGTATGATATTGATGACCTGAACGGTATTGACGATGATGGAAATGGTCGGGTCGATGATTTAATCGGGTATGACTTTTTTACCGGCTTAGGTGGTGGTGTATGGCCCGGTGAAGATGGTGGAACTCCTGACCCCGATCCCAATGATTTCGATGGTCATGGTACCCATGTTGCCGGAATTGCAGCAGCAATGAATAATAACGGATTGGATGTCACCAGTGCTGCCGGTGGTTGGTATGGTGGGAACAGGGCATATCGCGGGGTCCAGATTATGTGTTTACGTGTAGGTGCTACTGGTGCGGATGGATTAGGATATGTCAATTCCAATAATTGTGCTACTGCTATTGACTATGCGGTGATGATGGGTGCGAATGTTATCAATGCCAGTTGGGGTGGTTCCAGTGTCAGTGCCGCCGCTGCTGCAAACGCTGTTGCGGCCGGAGTTACCTTTTGCCATGCCGCTGGTAATGATAATGTCAATCAGCCGGATGAAATCGATAATGTCAGCGGGGTTCTATCTGTCGCATCGGTTACCAGTTCTGATCATAAAAGCAGTTTTTCCAACTATGGGTTCTGGATTGATGTCAGTGCTCCCGGCTCAAACATCCTTTCCACTTATTCCAATCAGTACTCAGCAACAACAGCTACACTAAGCGGTACTTCTATGGCATCTCCGATGGTTGCTGGTTTGGCTTTGTTGATTCGCTCAGCTATGCCCTCGTTAACAAGAGACCAGGTTGACTCCTTGATTGTTTTTAATGCTGATCCTATTGACAGCATTAACCCATCCTACCAGTTCATGCTTGGCTCTGGTCGTATCAATGCCTTCAAAGCGCTGTCCGGCTTGGCAAGTGCGAAGTTTACCGCTGATGTCACCGAGGGAAATGTGCCGTTGACAGTTCAGTTTACCGACTTATCACCATATTCTCCTACTTCCTGGCAGTGGACATTTGGTACTGGTGATGGTGATGTGGTGCAAAACCCCGTCTATACCTATACAACACCGGGTATCTATGATGTCTCTCTTATTGTAGATGATACCAGCTCGCTGGGACCGGGAGAAGAACACCTGAAACACTACATCTGGGCACGTGCTGATACTCTCACGATGGATTCTCAGGAAGTAGCGTCTGCGTCACAGGTAGTGGTTCCGGTCTATCTGGCAAATACTGCTCAAATATCAGAAATTATGTTTGCTTTCCAGTTGGATGGTCACAATGGCACCGTTTCCTTCGACTCGGCATCGGTTGTTGGGTTGAGAACCGAATATTTTTACTCGGTGCTAAAAGTTGCGTCGGATCAGAATAATGAACGGTTTGCCATAAAAATGACAACCGATGCCACCGGTACAGGTTCACATTACCTGCAACCCGATACCGGCGCTATACTTAACTTGTATGTCACGGTTTCATCGGGAGCCTCGCCGGGACAACTGGTCACTATTGATACCATGACTGTAAGCGGCAATAAACCGCGTATTACCACGATTTGGGGAGATTATTGGCCCGATTTCTATGTCCCGGGCAAGCTTGCTGTGCGGGTTTGTGCCCATGGCGACTGTAACTGTGATGGTGAGATTAATGTAACTGACATAACTGTCCTGGTGAATTATCTCTTCCAGTTTGGAACACCGCCAGATGGACGTGGTGGGGATGTCAATGGTGTCCCGCCGATAAATATATCTGATCTTACGTATTTAGTGGATTATCTCTTCAATAGTGGTCCTCCACCACCCCCGTAAGGGTGAAGTTTATAAAAAAGCAGCAAGGCGGGGATTTTCCCGCCTTGTTTTTTTTGCCCATTTTCCGATTGCTGTGCGTTTTTTATTTGACGGGTGCGATATAGAGAAGTATGTTTTCAGCAGTTGGATAAGAATGTAAAAGATTTTACAGGTAATATGTATAAGAGTTGGGAGGTGAGGTGTATCTGAATTGATAATGATATTGATTTATTTGGTTCTACAAAATTAGATGATTAAGTAAACATATTTACATGGAGGTCCATTAGGATGAAATACAAAATGATAGTGCTTTTGTTAGCCATACTGGTTAGCTGGGGAGTGGCATCAAATACTCAGGCTGAAATTGATCCATATTTGATCCCGGATACATTGGCTATACAAGTTACAGTAGATACGACTACTGTTCCGGCAACAGTGGTTGTTGAAGTATATGCATTCAGTGACTCATTGCTTGCTGGTGCTTCTGCAGGTTTCTCATGGTTAAACTCCAGTGTTGACTTGACTTTAGATACTGCTTATGCATCTCAGCTTCTTACCGATGGTTTTGGTATCGGACCGTTTTTTTACGAGGATAATAGTAAAGCAACATCAAATGCGAATAAAAGATTCTTGATTGGTGGTGCTCAGTTGTTTACCCCCGGTATTCCAGGTGACGCTAGTGGTCGCAGATTATGGGCAACATATGAATTTTCCTTTACGACTTGGACTGATGGCGATAGTATTGTAGTTGATACTATGCAGTTTAATGCTGGTTCAGGATATGCATTTTCAATTCAAGGTGTAGTAGGTGCTGTGGAACCAGTATGGGAAGGACGATATGTCTTCCAGTTCCCGACTGATGTCAAAGATGTCACCGATGGCAACCTGCCGCAGACATTCTCATTGCAACAAAACTACCCGAATCCGTTTAACCCTACAACCAGGATTTCGTTTGACGTTCCCCGGAAATCAAACATAACGTTAACGGTCTATAATATCCTCGGGCAAAAAGTAACGACTCTGGTTGACCGTGAGATGGCGCCCGGAAGTTACGAAGTTGACTGGGATGGCAAAACTGATGGCGGCACGGAAGTCGCCAGTGGCGTATACTTCTATAAGATCAAGGCTGACAGCTTTGTTGAAACAAAGAAGATGATGTTGGTACGCTAACTTTACTGCCGGATGCAGTGAAACCCCTCACATGAAATGTGAGGGGTTTTTTTATGAGCA
>JAJRZL010000227.1 GCA_024275255.1 Candidatus Zixiibacteriota bacterium
CTGTTTCCGGTCCGAGATAACCGGTTAACTCCAGTCCAAGCGCTTTGGCAAACCAGTATGCCGTCATTTTGGCAGAACCGACATAAAACTCAATATAATCATATCCCCGAATACCCAACGAATTAGTCATTGCAAACTCCTACATCTTGCACCCATGTTTACCATTCAAACACTTGATTTGGGAATAATGTTCATTTTTTTGCTAAGATTTTGAAAGAACACGGCCAGAGGCTTATTGAAAAGCAGGCATACTTATTAAAGCATCCTTCGTTTTTACTCCGGACAACAGAAAGATGTTGTTGTTCAACAAGTCATGCCAGGATGAGTCGATGGATAATGTTAATAAATTCACTTATTCAACAATCCTGCCACGGTCCTTTAAGAATAATCTATTGGCATCGCCGGTTCATTCCTTCTATATTTCCCAAAAAACAAGTAGGAGACGACATGAAAAAGGTAATTACCACTGATAACGCTCCAGCAGCGATCGGTCCGTATTCACAAGCGATAAGAGTAGCTTGCGGACAACTGGTATTTTGCTCCGGTCAGATTCCTCTGCACCCGGAAACAGGAATAATAATCGGTGAAACCGCGGCAGAACAGTGCCGACAGGTGATGGAAAACCTGAAAGCTGTCCTTACCGAAGCCGGGGCTGATTTCTCACAGGTAGTTAAGACGACTATCTTTCTTGCTGACATGAATGACTTTGCGGCAGTGAATGAAGTTTATGCTCAGTACTTCCAATCAGAGCCTCCTGCCCGGGCGACGGTGCAGGTGGGACGACTTCCCAAGGATGTAAAAGTTGAAATCGACGCTGTTGCTGTTGTTTCATAACAAGACTATAATATGGCAATTACGACACAACAAAGAGATACGGTTTCACGGGCAAAAAAATGTATCCGGCTGTTGAAACAGCACTATCCTGACGCCCGCTGTTCGCTCCATTTCAAGACGGTACATCAACTCATGGTGGCAACAATTCTTTCGGCGCAATGTACTGATGAACGAGTAAATAAAGTCACTCCCGCATTATTCAAGAAGTACCCATCGGTAAAAGCCTTTGCCAATGCCAACCTCGATGAACTGGGAAAGGATATTTACTCTACCGGGTTTCATAACAACAAAGCCAAAGCCATTAAACAATCGGCACAGCAATTAATGGAACAATACAACGGCAAAATCCCCCGCACTTTACAGGAGTTGGTAAAACTACCCGGTGTCGGCAGAAAGACGGCATCATGTGTTCTTGGGGCAGGGTATGGGCTGGCGGAAGGAATTGTAGTCGATACCCATGTCGGACGTATCAGCCGTCTGCTCGGATTCACAAAAGAAAAAGACCCGGTAAAAGTTGAACGTGATTTGATACAGATTATCCCAAAACAGGACTGGATTGTTTATGCTCATTTGCTCATTGAACATGGACGTGCTGTGTGTAAAGCCCGACGACCGGACTGTGAGCACTGTTTTCTCAAACGATTGTGTCCATCGGCAAAGGGAACAAGCTGATGGTTTACAACAGACATCGCTGCAACGTGTGATGATGACAGGTTCATTATTATGGATGAAAACCAACAAACAGAAAACACATCATTCCGAATCAGTTTTCCTGTATGGCTTTCAAGAAGTATTTTCGGCTTGATTCTTCTTGTAATACTAATCACCAATGTCATCGTTCATATCCAGGCATCGTATAGTTTCCCTATCCCCTGGCCCGATGAGTCACATTTCGTGTGGCAGTCAATAGCATTTCAAAAAGCAAACACGCTTTTCTCCCCTGTACTGAACCCGGAGCGAACTATTTACTGGATGCCTCCGGGGTATTTCCTCGTGCTGGGAACAATCTTCAAACTTACCGGAGCATCACTCGGTATCGCACGAACAATATCGTTGGTCATGGTACTTGTTGGTATCATGCTCATCGCTTATATGCTTTCCCGATTACGATTCGCACTTGTC
>JAJRZL010000228.1 GCA_024275255.1 Candidatus Zixiibacteriota bacterium
CTGCTTGCTCTCGACGGTGAATCCCTTGATGCTCACTATTTGCTGGCATATATCCATTTGTCATTGCGGGAATTGGAGTCGGCATTCGAAGAGTGTCAACAATACGTATTGCTCTACGAAAAGAAAAAGGAGTCTCCTTCTCAAGATTATGCCGCATCACCGGCACATCTTTCACAGGTTTACAATTTTATGGGTTCTATTAAACAGGACCAGGGAGACACCGAAGAAGCTCGTGTCTACTTTGAAAAAGCTATTGCAAGCGATAAACGCAACAATTTGCCGTACATCAATCTTGCTGCCCTGTTGGAACGGATAAATGATATTGAAAGTGCGCGTGAAGTTGTAGCATGTGGTGTGCAGCACTGTTCACAAATACAGGAACTCCGTCTGCTGGCGGAATCACTGGAGCGCAAGGTTACGGTCTCGGCATGTATGATTGTGAAAAATGAAGAAGAGATGCTGCCGGGGTGTCTGGATTCGATTCGCGACTGGGTTGACGAGATAATCATTGTCGATACCGGCTCCACTGACAAAACTGTTGAAATAGCAAAATCCTACGGGGCGAAAGTATTTCATCAGGAATGGGAAGGCAACTTCTCCAAACATCGAAACTATTCCCTCGAACAAGCTACCGGTGACTGGTTGTCTATCATAGATGCCGATGAGCGGATTCATCTTGAAGATATTCCCAAAGTACAACGCCTTATCAACCGACAGGATTACCGGGTGCTGGCAGTAAATGTCTTTAATTACAGCGGAAAATATCGGGAAAAAGTAACTTCGTTGGCATCTGTTCGTCTCTTTCGCCGGGAACTCAACCTGAGGTATATCGGGATAGTACATAATCAACTGGATATTCCTCCCACCGAACCGGTGTTACGGACAGATATCCGGATTGAGCACCTGGGATACGGTTTATCGAAAGAGCGCATGGCAGAAAAAGCGAAACGTACCATAACCCTGTTGGAAAAACAAATTAGTGACGAGCCTGATAATGCCTTCGCCTTTTTTAATTATGCCCAGGTTCTATTAGGGATGGATTTCTCCGAGAACCCGGAAAACCCGGCAAAAATAATTCAGGCTGCCACTCGTGCGGTTGAACTGACCAGCTTTGATAGTGACAACCGCAGTGAAAAAGATATTCATCTCATGGCAATGCAGCAGTTGGCGTTGACTCATTTTATCATCAATGAACTCGATAAAGCGGAAGAACTGGGGCTTCGTCTCTTAACATATAAACCGGATTACCTTGATACGTTATTATTGATGGGAAATATCTATCTCCGGAAAGATGATATCGAAAAAGCAGAGCAATACTACAAAAAATATCTCGAAGTGCAGGCGACCTATGATAGCACTACCGGTGTAGATGAGATTCTTCTGTTGCATCCACGAAGTTTTCATCATGTGAACTATGGATTGGGTATTGTTGCCGAGCACCGTCAGGACTGGGCCAAAGCAATCCAATACTATGAAGAAACAATTCAGCATAGCCCGGAGTTTCTCGATGTAAACGCCCGTCTTGGTCATGTGTATTTACGTATGAGAAAAATTCAAAAGGCAAAAACATATTTTGAAAAGCAGTTGGAGTCCGGGACCAACACCCATCTTGCCCTGCTTGGTCAGGCATGTGTGAGCTATATGCAGGAAAAACCCGAAGAGGGAGACACGTATATAAATCGACTATTAACGATTGTGCCGGAAAATCAGCCGGTCTTACTTGAATATGCCAGGGTATTGTATGAGTTTTCTGCCGTAAAGCAGGCGGTACGGCTTTTGAATGTATTTGCTGATTCGGATAATCGGGATACAAAACAACAGCATCGTCTGGCAGAAATGTTTTACCAGTATGGTGAATTTACCAAAGCAATAGAATTATTCGAGAGCATTATCGAATCGGACAAAGAAACACCGGAACTGTTAAATGATCTGGGTGGCTGTTATTTCCAGTTGGAAAAATATGATAAAGCTGAGCAATATTACCGGCGAGCCCTTTCTTTGGAAACCCCGTTATCGGTAACCTACCGAAATCTTGGAATGACACTGATAAAACAGGAAAAGTTGGAAGATGCCACCGAAATGATGGAAAAATATCTTGAAATCATACCAAATCAATCCGATATAAGGCTGCTGTTGGGGGACATTTATTTTCAGCTTGAGGATTATTCCTCAGCCATTGGGCATTATGAGGTATATTTGAAAGAGCAGCCGGGGAATATTGGGGTTTTGTTCAAGATGTCAGAGTGCTATCTCTTTATGGGATATAGCGATTCGGCGGTTTTAGGCTATCGGCAGATAGTGAGTATGCAGGGTGATTTTCAGCCAGCTTTGGAGCGGTTGGAAGAGCTGACTTCCACGGTTGAGCAGGTCTGATATCCTCGTACTCGATTGGTTAATTTATTATTTATAATGATTATTTCCATAAAGATAGCTGTAATTTTGCCGATTACAATTCTAAGTAAAAAAATAAAGATGTGGTTAATAAACCAAAGAGAAAAAGGAGGGAGATTAATCTTTCGTTCGTTTGGCGTTAATAAACGCAATACCCTGGATGGTAATACATGCGACATGGGAAGTGTCTGGTGTGAATTGAAAACACATGAACTAATAAAAACAGGGTAAGGAAACCCTATAGCATTCAAGGAGGATGCAAATGGCACTTCGCATTAATCACAACTTAGCGGCGTTGAATGCTCATCGTAACTTGCTGAACACAACGAACGCGCTAAACAAATCCATGCAGAAACTGTCTTCCGGTTTCCGCATCAATCAGGGTGCTGATGATCCTGCCGGACTGGTCATTTCCGAACAGTTCCGCGCCCAAATCGCCGGATTGAACCGTGCGATTGATAACTCCGAAGGATCAATCAGCATGATTCAGACCGCTGAAGGTGCTCTGAATGAAATCAGCAACCTGCTGATTTCTATGAGAGAGTTGGCTATTCATGCGGCAAACGAAGGTTTCAACGATGCCGACCAGCTCGCTGCTGACCAGGCGGAAATTTAAAACGCAATCGCAACTATTGACCGTATTGCTGCAAACACCCAATTCGGTACCAAGAAGTTGATTGATGGCTCCAAGGACAACATAGCCACCATCACCAGTGCCAACAACTCCGGTTTGACTATCAACAAGTCAAATCTTTCCACTGGCACACACTCGATTACCGCAACCAAGACAGCTGATGCAACATCGACATTGAACACCACCTCGCTGGGATTCAGCCTGACCAACAATGATGGTGATCCGGTTAACCTGGCTGAGGGTGTCCATAATATCGATGTTATTCAGGCTTCTGATGTTGCCAAGAAAACTTCCGGTGCTGTCTCTATCAGCGATGCCTTTGGCAATGACCTGACTCTTGCCGCTACGGCGACTGTCGGTACTATCAGTACTGGTAACGTTGGTACTGCTGATGCCACTAATGTTGGTACGTATTCATTCTCATTACAGTACTGGGATGTAAATGAAGGTACGACAGCGGCTCACAATATTAGTGTCAATGTCGAAGTCGGTGATACGGCAGTGACCGTGGCTCAGAAGATTCACAATGCTATCAACCAGATTTCCGAACTGGCTGGTAAAGTGACCGCTTCTGCAACAGCTGCTGGTCCGATTAACATTCATACTGTCAATGAAGGCGCTCAGTTCGCTATTAAAACGTCAAACTTCCAGACCACCGGTCCGACAGCTGACCTGTTCACCATTGCATCAACCGATGCCCGTGGTGTCTCTGATAACCAGCTTGATGTTACCATAACGACTGCCAATGGCGCAGCTATCAACAATACTATTACTCTGACAGCTCAGTCTTACTCCTCGCTGAGTGCGTTGGTTACTGAGCTTGATACCCAGTTGGATACGGCATTCGGTAAGGAAGCTGGTGGTTCTACTCAGAGTGATATTGATGCAGTGATTGTCGATTCGAACAAGATTCAGCTCCGTCTGGCTGATGAAGGTTCCGATTACAGCATCAAGATGGGTACCCTCGGTTCCGCGAGCGGTTATCTTGAGCATTATCTCGGCTTGACCGAGGACACCATTGCCAATACCGGTACTGATGCCAAGATTAGCTTTGATGGATACATCAACACTATCAGCAGCATTCAGTATGGTGCTACCAGCACGGTAACCCTGGCAAACAAGGCTGCCGGCGAATCCGGTCGTGGTACTATTAATATGACTATCGCTAATGCCCTTCAGGGAGTCAATGTCGGTAGTGCTCTGCTCGACGTTACAGCGGCGAAGTTTGATGTCCGCCTTGATGGTGGTCCGGCTACTGCTGTTTCCGCTGGTGTGGATGCCACGGTATTCAATGCCGACCGGTCAGAATCAGTGAACGTGCGTTATGCGCTCGATTCTCTTGGTGGAACTGAAACCATCAATAACGTTGACCGTTCGCTGGTCTTCCAGATTGGCGCTAATGTTGGTCAGACATCCCGTATCGGTTTGCGGAGCATGTCAGCGACTTCTCTGGGTAAGAACCTAGTAGGTAATATGTTCACCTCACTGGCGAACATTGATGTAACTACCGTTCAGGGTGCCCAGGATGCTCAGGCTGTTATCGATGCCGCTATTAACGAAGTGTCCACCACTCGTGGTACACTGGGTAGTTTCCAGAAAAATACTCTGGATTCCAACCTGCGGAACCTCCGGATTGCTGCTCAGAACCTGACAGCTTCCGAATCTCAGATCCGCGATACCGACATGGCGGCTGAAATGTCTGAATTCACGAAGAACCAGATTTTGGTCCAGGCTGGTACCTCCATGCTGGCTCAAGCCAATCAGGTTCCTCAGATTATTCTCTCGCTGTTCAGATAACAAACGGACAGTAGGAGAAGAGATATACATATACCGGAAGAGGGTATCCCCTCTTCCGGTACCATATACAGGATGCAGTAGGACGTAGACATTGAGGTCATCGGATACAGGAGTAAAAAGTAATGCCAGGTACTAATTCAATTGACGGGTTAAACTCCGGTCTTAATACCACAGAAATAATAGATAGCATCATAAAGTTTGAGCGGCGTAATGCGTACTTCATGGAGCAGGAGCAAACCGAGAAGACGAATATCATTACGGCTCTGAAAGCATTGCAGGCAAAAGTTCTGGCGTTGAATGCCGGAACTGCCAAACTCGCCCAACGGGCAACCTTTAATGCAGCAAGTGTCACTGTATCTGATGAGAGTGTATTAAGTGCATCTACGACCGGAAAAGTTTCACATGGTACGTATGATTTGCAGGTACTTTCCCTTGCGCGAAATCATCAACTTGCGAGTCAGGGCTTTTCTGATGAATCCATTGCGCTGCTGGGAACAGGTACAATAGAAATTCAAGTCGGGGATGGCTCCCCGGAAGTTATTACTATCGACGAAACCAGCAACTCACTGGTTGGTATCAAACAAGCCATCAATAATGCAAAAATAGGCGTGACCGCATCTATTATTAATGACGGTTCATCGTCGAATCCATACCGCTTGTTGATTACTGCTGATAAAAGCGGGTTGAAAAATAAGATTAATATCACCTCAAACCTTACCGGCGGACCAAACCTGAATTATGCTACGGCATCGTTTGATGACCCGGAAGTACTCTCGTTTGATTCTACTTCCACCTCTACGGTTTCTCTTGGTGCTACGGCATCCTATACCGGTTCAGAAAATAAAGTGTACTCATTCACAGTGCAGGGAATCGGTAGTCAGACTATCGGTACGGATAACATCGAAATTGCATGGACTGATGGTGTCAATAGCGGAACCATTATTGTCTCTCAAGCTGACACGGAAGTAGAACTGGTCGGGGCTGGAGCCGATGGGTTGAAACTGAGCTTTACCGATGGGCAACTAAATGCTGGCGACACCTTTCAGGTAAGCACGTTTGCCCCGTTGATTCAGGA
>JAJRZL010000229.1 GCA_024275255.1 Candidatus Zixiibacteriota bacterium
ACAGACTTCGAGCAATCGTTCGATAGTGTATTTATCAATCCTGACATCGGGATTCAAAAAGAGCAGGTAATCACCGGTTGCTTTTTGTGCAGCGATATTACACGCTTTTGCAAATCCGACATTCGAGGGATTACGGATAATAGTGGCATCAGGGAAGTACTGTTTTACCACTTCCGGCGAATTATCACGGGAGCTGTTATCGACATTGATAATCTCAAGACTGGTGCCGTTGGTCCCGGTCTTGATACTTTTCAAACAATCCTCCAGCGGAGGCATTGAATCATACGTTACAATAACAACAGAGACTTTTCCATCATGTGCCGTGTTCGTTTCCATACTACCCTAATTTGCCAAAAATAGATTTCAACCGCAACCACCAAACCATCCAAATGGCTTCACGGACAATCTTTTTAGACATTTTCGATTCTCCTGCGCTCCGGTCAACAAAAATAATTGGAATCTCTTTTATTTTGAACCCCTTTTTCCAGGCACGCATCGACATTTCAATCTGAAACGAGTATCCGGTGGACTTCACCGCATCAAGATCAATAGCTTCAAGCACATAACGGCGGAAACATTTGAAACCACCGGTAGCATCACGCAAAGGTATCCCTGTCACCCACCGGGTATAAACATTTGCAAAGTATGACAACAACAGGCGCGACATGGGCCAGTTAATGACATTGACCCCCTTGATATACCGGGAACCGATAACCAAATCATAATGCTGTATCTCTTCGAGAAAGTCCCTGATATGTTCCGGACCATGCGAGAAATCGGCATCCATTTCAAAGATATAGTCAAATTTTCTTTCCATTGCCCAGCGGAAACCGGCAATATATGCCTGCCCCAATCCCTCTTTTTTCTCACGGTGAAGAACGTTGACCTTAGGTTCATGTTGAGCCAGTTTATCGGCTATTTGGCCGGTACCGTCAGGAGAATTATCGTCAACAATTAAAACATGGATACGCGGATCAAGCGGGAGAACAGCATGAACAATTTTCTCGATGTTCTCACGTTCATTGTAGGTTGGAAATATTATAAGCGCTCGTTGTGTATGCGGCATCAGATTGGAATTTCCTTCTTTTTTCTACGTCGTTGTGACTGCACTATATAAAACACAAAGATAATCAATAAATAAAGAGAGGTCAACCAGGTGACAAGCTTCCCTACCCGGTATCGTTCCGAGTTATAAACAAATCGTACCTCCCGGGCACCGGCAGGAACAGCAATGGCTCGGAACGAACCATACGCCCGCATCAACTTTGCCGGTTGACCATCCACGGTCACATGCCAGGCATCATAATAATTGTCAGTCAACACAAGAAGCTGGTTCCGGGAACAATTCACCCCGACAACAACTGTATCCTCGATATATGTAGTAATCCAGGCAGAGTCGGTGTTTATACTGTCTTGGACAATATCAAGTTCCGGCGTTTCTTCAAGGTACACTATCTCCTGCAAACTGTCAGTACCGTTTAGCACCGCAGGATAAACGTCATCCACATCACCGAACACTTTATACCTGTCAGCAAGATAGACCCGGGGAAACGCATTGTCATTTTGAAACACTGCTGCGGCTCCAAACCCGGCAACCTTAGGAGTAGCTTTCACCCCAAAATAGCCGTCCGGTAATTTCTGGTTGGCAGGAACAATGATATACTTTGCACTGACAAGGTTCAAAAAACGGGGATTCATCAGATTTTTAAGATTCGGACCACCTAACAGTTTATCATACCACCGTAACTGGTTACCATGATAACCAACCACGACCGGGATTTTATGAAACGGCAATACATCCGACTGGGCATCCTGTAAATCAACTACCCGGAAATATTCATTTTTACTCGTGAAAAAATTAGTCAACGGCGTATCTGCCCAGGTTCGGTTTTGATCGTACGTTTTGATAAACCGTTTGTCGAAACGAATACCATCGACTACCGGTACGAACAAGAGGGCAACAAGTATGCCCGTTCCCATTTTACCGGTACGATACAACCAGATACAAACAGCCGCTATTGCCGTAAACACAAACGCCAACCAAAACCCGGTCTGGATTCCGGGTAAATTATGATAGGCAATATCGAGCTTGGAAACACCCTGCTGCACCATTGTTGATGATGCCGCCGGGTAAAAAAGTGAGCACCACAGGTTAATCATTCCTCTCCCAGCCATACCGAACAACAACGCCATCAGTAATAAAAAGCCGGGGAACCCAAAGAGGATATACTCAAATTTCAGTTTCTTTTTGAAGTCCTCTTTGCTCTTCTGCGGGTCCATCAGGTATTGCACCCCCATCCCTGCCAGCAATGCGGCTGAGAATGAAAAGAGAAACATTATCAT
>JAJRZL010000230.1 GCA_024275255.1 Candidatus Zixiibacteriota bacterium
AGCAACCTTCAACGAACAAAAACATGAATACGGCATGAACGTAAAAGCGGTTTCTTACCATATGCTCAATATAACCGAAGGCAGCAACAACCATCCTTACTGTGTACAAGTTCTTTTAGATGTATAACTCTGGATACCCTAAAATAGATTCTCAGGTGACTCACCCCTTCGGGCTTATCAAAGAACCTCAACATTTTCTTTCAAACACCCTTCAACTACGCTCAGGGTGACTTGAAAGTTATTGTCATGCAATAAGTCATGCTGAGCGGAGTCGAAGCATGACATCCACAAAATATCTTTTTCAACAAACCCTTTGGGGTGCGTTTGCTGTTCTTCTCATACAGTGAAAGAACAAATGGAACAGTTCCTCTCCGCATGCAGAGAATCACCCGACTGCTCAGCATTTCAGTCACCTATGTGTTATTCAGATTATAAATCATCTATACGCTGTGTTACCCCCGCTCTTTTTTCTGTTCCCCCGCTCTTTTTCCCCTGTTCCTCGTTCTTTTTCCTGTCACCCGTTCTTTTCCTGTTCCCCATTCTTTTTCCTATTCATCATCCTTTTTCCTATCCCTCGTTCTTTTTCCTATTCCTCGTTCTTTTTCCTGTCACCCGTTCTTTTTCCTGTCACCCGTTCTTTTTCCTGTCACCCGTTCTTTTTCCTGTCACCCCCGTGAAAATGGGGGTCCATCAAGTCTAAAATATGAAGATAGATTCCTGTTTTTCATCGGCTTTCAGCAATTCCACAACCCACCCCCACGTAGCTTCTCTGCCGCAGGAGGTGTTAAACATACCACAATAAATAGATTTATAGAGAGATGTTTCAAATCCTGCCCCCTTATAATCAACGTCGGGCGAAGCAGAAACGAAATATGACCGCAGTCGATGTATTGCCTGCTATGGTTATTTGAAATAAGGACGGATACGCGATATTATTTCCGCATTCTTAAACGGCTTGGAGATAAACCCATCAGCTCCCGCCGCGAGAATATCATCTTTGCTGTACTCACTTCCATGACCGGTCACCAGCACAACCGGCATCGTCGGGTTTTTCTCTTTCACTTCCACCAAAAGTTCCAGTCCATTCATTTCCGGCATCACAATATCAGATAAAACCACTGTGATATTGTTCTTGTCCAACAGTTCAAGAGCTTCTTTACCGGAACTTGCCTGCAATACTTTCAAACCATCACGCATGATAATTTTACTGAGCAAACCACGCAGCAAATCCTCATCATCAACGACCAGTACAGCACCGGGAACACGTTTTTCGGCATTACGAACTTTCGCCAGCAAGGTATTGGCATCAATAGGCTTGGTTACATAGTCCACCGCTCCGAGAGTCAGAGCCCTTTTTACCGAATTGATATCATTTAAGGCAGTACACAAAATAACGGGAATACGTCGCAGACGAATATCAGCCTTCATGTAACTCAACAGGTTGAACCCATCCATTACCGGCATCATAATATCTGAAATAACAATATCAATTTGTTCTTCTCCTGTTTCCAGGAACTTGACCGCATCTTTACCGGTTTCTACAGTGAAGACTTCGTAGTTATTCTTCTCAAGGACTTTCACTGTAAGCTTCTGCGAAACCTGGTCATCTTCTACAACTAACACTTTCATTCTACCGATGCCCCTTTTAGATGTACTGTGGCTTGTTCAAATGTTTTCACTGCTTCTGATATTTTCTCCAACAATTCAGCAGCTTTTTGCATTTCGTTATTTTTCCCCACAGTCTCTAAAGACAAGGCAAGCCCATAGATTACCATAGCCCCCACATTACCCGATGCCCCCTTTAACGTATGTGCCGCTTGTTGCAATTGTCTTGCATCACCTGCCTGAATCGCCCTGTCTATTTCGGTCAATATTACAGGAACCTGGTCCTGAAAAATACCAATAATTTCTACAGCAAGCTCTTTATCCCCATCTGTTGCAGCAAGCACCTTGTTGTAATCAAAAGCTTCCATAAATCCGGCTGTACATCAGGTACAACCAGTATCCTCTCTGTTTAAGATTTATGTACTTTCCCCTCTTATGAAAAGAGAAAAGCCGACTTATTTGTTATCGGCATAAAATCAAATCTTTGCACCCCCTTAAATTGTTCACCAGCAAAACCGTAATCACCTGTATCACAACAATATAAGACAAACCTAAAAAAGCCGTTCCTCAAGCTGGCTGAAAACTGTGATAATACGTATTTTTCATTTATAGAAGTGGGGAAATAAGAGGAAGTATGTCTTCAGATAGATTACCATTTAGCATATTATCAGCTTTGCTCATTGTAAGCTTTTTCTTACTTACAGAAATGATTTCAGCAAACGAGAAATCAACAACAGCGGCTGATTTTGCAGGGGTACGCTCCTCAAGTTATGGTATCACCCCGTTTCCATCACCGGAAGGGTGGGAAACAGCAATAACAACTATGGCAGGATACTACCCCGGCTCCACACCAACGGCAATATGGATTGTTGGATAATTGTGGAGTGCAACCGATTGCCACCTTTTTTTCCCTTCCGATGGTGGACAATACAACCACATCACCTTTCGACCAACGGACAAATATGAAGAGTATTTAGATGCTTTCGATCAATCTGAGGTCCGGGTGTTTCTGCAGGTAGAACCCGGCCATGCTAATGTTGATGACTTGATTACCCTTGTTCTCAACCGTTATGGTCATCATCCCTGCGTTATCGGCTTCGGAGTCGATGTGGAATGGTATCGAGAAGTAGACAATCCCGGCTGGGGCATACCGGTAAATGACTCCACTGCCCTGCACTGGGAACAACTGGTGAAACAGCATAACAGCAGTTACCGGTTGTTTCTGAAACATTGGGACCGCAACTGGATGCCATCGACATACCGTGGTGATTTGATTTTTGTCGATGACAGCCAGGGGTTTCCCGACTTGAATGCCGCTGTGAATGAATTTACAACTTACTGGGCTGACTATTTCTTTCCTAACCCGGTTTTTTTTCAAATCGGATATGCCATTGACAAACCCTGGTGGGAAACACTGGAAAATCCCGCCCAGGATTTCGGGACTGCAATTGTAGAACACATCGCTCCCGGTCAGGAATGCGGGGTTTTCTGGGTTGATTTTACCTTACGTGATGTTCTCCCGACTTCATCGACACAGGTCCGTATCGGAAACAGCACCCTGCTGGTTGTTCTTACCAGCTTTGTACTATTAATAACCGGATTGATATTTATACAATACTTCCGTTAGGAAAAAGAAAAGTCTTTCCTTGGAGAGATACTCACTTAAACGGTTTGTGTAAACCCTGCTCTTTTTCTTTCATGTACTTCTTTGTCATAGCGACCACTGCCCCGGAAAGAGCCACCAGGGCAATCAGGTTCGGGACAGCCATCAGACCATTGGCAGTATCGGCATACGACCAGACAGTTTTCAAGTCGAACCGCGCTCCTACCAGTGTAAAGAGAATATAAACCCATTTATACGGTACTTTAGCTTTCTTGCCGGCAAGATATTCAATCCCTTTTTCGCCATAATAGGACCACGCTACCACGGTAGAAAAGGCAAAAAGCATTATCCCCACCACCACCATCCAAAGTCCATACGTAGGTAATGCAGAGTTAAATGCCGCCATTGTAAGCGGTGCTCCATTAACTCCCGAATCCCATTGACCGGTAGTAATAATAACCAAAGCGGTCATGGTACAAATAACAATAGTATCAATAAACGGACCCAGCATTGCGACCAATCCCTCACGAACCGGCTCCTCGACTTTGGCGGTGGAATGCGCCATCGCCGCCGAACCCTGCCCCGCCTCATTGGAAAACAACCCTCGTCGCAATCCCCAGGTAAACGTCAGCCAGAGCGTAGCGCCACTGGCAGAACCACCAACAACTGCCGTCGGGTGAAATGCATGGTAGAAAATCAACTGGAACGCATCGAGAATCTGATTATAGTTGATGAATATAATGACAAGAGCACTGCCGACATACACAATCGACATAAACGGCACCAAAATTGATGCAACATGACCAATACGCTTAATACCACCAAGAATAACCGCCCCGGTCAATGATGCGACAACGATACCAATAATCCAGCGTACCATAGCTTCATTTTCAGGACTCACGGAAAAAGCATCAACCAACGAGTGTGCCATAGTATTCGACTGTACCATATTCCCCGCACCAAAAGCAGCAAAAGCCGTACAGAAGGCAAACATATAGGCAAGCGGCTTGAAATATTTTTTCATGCCCAGTTCGATATAATACATGGGTCCGCCAAGGATATTGCCATCCGGTTCGACTTTACGGTACTTAATCGCCAGCATGCACTAGGTATATTTTATCGCCATACCAAAAAAAGCAGTGACCCACATCCAGAATATCGCCCCGGGACCACCCCAGTAGATAGCAATTGCCACCCCGGCAATATTACCGATCCCAATCGTGGCGCTTAAAGCTGCCGATAATGCCTGGAAATGAGTGAGTTCCCCTTTATGAGCCGGGTCATCATATTTGCCACTGGCAATGGCGACCCCATGAGCAAACCCTCTGATTTGGATGAGAAGCAGGCGACCGGTAAGTATGACACCTGTCGAGAGCAGGATCAAAGCCATGGGCCATCCCCACACAAAGTTGGAAATGGCAGCAAGGATGTTATTGATATGCTCCATTACCGTGGTAGATAACAAAGTCACAACATCTTAGCAAGTCAAAAAAATGCTGCCAGCACTGAGAATTATTTTCAGATTTATTAGACAGCCTGTACGATAGC
>JAJRZL010000231.1 GCA_024275255.1 Candidatus Zixiibacteriota bacterium
CGGTTATACCCCAACCCGGACCACAATGATAATACCCGGCGGTTGCTGGCATGTGCCAGGCTTTCCCAGTCGGGCAAATGTGATAACCAGGTTGTATATTTTTCAATCACCCGGTTCACCTGTGTTTGCTGAAGCATAATTTCCGAAACAGTAATAGCATAGGGGTCATTGGTCTCACGAAAGGGAAGTTGTCGTTTGTGTTTCTTATAACAGGACCAGACTTTTTTCCGAAAGGCGGCTATTTGTTGAGGGAGAAGTGTTGGTATTTGCTTTTTCATGGCTGCTGTTCATCTGTTATCGGTCGATGCAAATTGTAAAAGGCGGTTTGGTATATCGCCAGTGCTTTCCGTTTGTACTCTTCCACTTTTTCCGGGAGTTCGCCGGCAAGATCGGTGGTTTTATCGGTTAGTTTGAACAATGATGGGGGACGGACATGGTTCAAGCGGAGAATGAGATAATAGCCGTCCTCGATGTATCCCACTTCATACCAGCGAGTCGAAAATACAAAGTCTGTCCCGGTGGAATTGGAATCCAGCAGGTCGGTCCCGAATGAATAGTTGTCATAGGAGAGTCCCACCTGTCCCATAACAGTTGGTAAAATATCGAACTGGCAGCCGAGCCTGTCGGAACGGATACCGACACTGTCGCCCCAACTGGTGTTATAAAGAAACAGCGGAATCTGGAGAATAGAAATATCCAGATCGGTGGTTACATCGTACTTGAAGCCGTTATCGGCAGTAACAACGATTAACGTATTATCCAGCACACTGTCACCAGCGATTTGTTCAATAAATCGTCCCAGCGCCCAGTCGGAGTATTTGAACGCATTGAGTTCCATGTGTCGTTTTTCACTATCGGGAATGTGTTCAAACGGAACATCAGGAATAAACCAGGGTGCGTGGTTGGAGCCGGTGAGCAGCGCGGCAAAAAAACGTTTACCGGACTGTGCCAGTTCGCGGAGCCTGTCATGAGCATAGTCGAACATCACGTGATCCGGTACCCCCAGCCAGCTTAACGCTTTTTCTTTGCCGTAATCAAAAACCGAATATACATGTTTCACCCCGTGCGCCATTAAAAATCCCTGCATGTTGTCAAAATGCGGATCCTGGGTGGTGAAAAAGAGTGTCTCATATCCTTTTTTACTCAAGATGGACGGCAGTCCCCAATAATGATAATGTCCCTGAACTTGCTTCATCAGCACTTTCCCGAACAGGTGGGGGGTGCCATAGAGAGTGGTAAACAACCCCGAATAGGTATGCGTACCGGAAGAATAGCAATTGGTAAATAGTATCCCATGCTGTGACAGGGAATCAAACCGGGGAGACAAGTCATACGGGTACTTGCTTTTCAGACAGCCGATTTTTGATGAAGCAAAAGATTCCATAATGATAACAATAACATTGGGGGGATTGCTGTTTTCCGGGGTTACCGAGACATGCCGGACAAGACGAGGGCGAGGTTGCTGTTGGGTATCAAAAGATACACCAAGTAACTTGGCGGTTATCTGCTCTGCTTCGGGGAATGTTATTTCGTTGACCAGTTGCTCGATATGATGACGCTTCCCGGCATCATAGAACACATCACGGGCAAATGTATACACCGGGTTCAGTGCCAGTTGGTTGGCAAAGTTGTACTCGGAAAAGAATGCCAGCCCCCAGCGCATGGGGGCTACTTCATGAATACGCCCGATACTCCCGATCACCAACGGTATGACTACAACAGGAATATACAACAGGGTTATCCAACCGGAGGTTTTCCCTGTGGATTGCAGAATACGGTTGGTTATAAATCGGACCAGAAACAGGAAAGCAAACAGGATGACAAGGTACAACAGCAGTGACCATATAACATGGTAGCTGTGCCATATCATGGAAAAGATATCACCCGGACGATCGCTCCAGAGCAACGCCGAACCGTTTAAGCGGGAATTGAAGTAGCTGAAAAAGTCAATGTCAACCAGATGAAGAAAAAAGATAACAGCGGCAATAACTCCCAACAGGATACTATTTACTTTTCGGATAAAACGACTGCGGGAAATATCCAGAAAAGGAATTGTGCCCAACAGGAATAACAGGAGCACCACCGGGCTGATGACCCGCAAATCAAACCGGGCACCGATAAGAAACGATTTCAGAAGAATAAACGAGGGAATGGCAGATGACAAGTCATGCGAGTGAAGCATGAGGATGAACCGCCACAGTTCGGAAAAGAGCAGTAACAACAATACCATGCTCCCTGCATAGAGAGCAGATGCGGAAATATACTTGCCGATGTGTTTCATTGTTTTACCATTTCTTTCATATGTTATAACGGTGCCTAATATCAGTACATATTATAACAGGAGCAAGAATTGATAAGATATGAGTTTTCCAATGAGGAGTTGATAAGCATTTTTTACAAATCAGTAATTGATTGAGTAAGAGTATGTTACGGGAAGTGAGCACAAATACCCACAAAAAGAGACGAGGAAAAATTCTCCTCTTTCTTTTTTCCTCATTTTGAAGGGAACTCCGAACCTTTACAAACATTATATCGTACAGAATGATTATGAACCGCTGAACGAGCGTTTCTCCTTGTGCCCTGACTACTTCCAGCGTATTTTCGGAGTCGATTTACAACATGAATGCTCAACAGAGCAAAGAACGACAATGAGTGTGCAACAAGATGAGCAAAAAATATACTTCCGTTCTTTTTAGTATAATTCCGATTGTACTATTGGTTTGTACTGCTTCTGTTTTTGCACAACGGGCGGCATTATTAAAAGAGCAGGAATCATATATTGCCGGTACATCGGCGTATTGTCTGGGCACTCATGATATCGGTCGCTTGGTGTTTGGGTTGACCAATTTTGGCATGGCGGGGATAGGTGAGGGTCGCGGGGCGGTTTTTGATTGTTTTACCGGTCAACGAGTTGTGAGGGGAGAATATCCGAAAGGAACCAAAACCTCATATTTCTTCAAGGGGGGAATATGGGTTGGTCCGGTAGTCGGCAAGGATACGCTTGTATCTACCGGGGCGGATATCAACTCCCGCAGTCGTGAATTTCACCCGACAGCACCTATGATTCACCGTTCCATTTTAGATACGGATAGCCCTGATTTTGAGGAAGCGGTTTCCGAACAGGATTATATTGCTACCTATGCCGATACCTTTATCTACGGCGTACCTAATCCCTCGTTCGATCCCATTGATAATCGTCCTCATAAACCCATCGGTGTCGAAGTAACTCAGAAATCGTATGGCTGGTCGTATGCCCATACCGATGACTTTGTGATTATCGAGTACACTGTTCGTAATATCAGTAAGAATCAAATAGAGGATTTGTATGTTGGGGTGTACTGGGATATCGATGTCCACAAAGGGGGAACCTCGGTAAATACTTCCCCGGATCCTTACGGGAGAAAAAGCAATCCCGGGGGGCTTGATGATATTTCAGGGTTTATCTATGCCACGAATATCAATGAGGGACGCTGTACTTTTTATGACACCCTGCTGCTTGCCTTGACTGCCGATAATGATGGAGATGCGATAAGTAACACGGAATTTGAAGTACCGGATATTACCGGGCTTAAATTGCTGGGACAGTATTCACCTCGAATAAAGCTGGGATATAACTGGTGGATTTTTAATTATAACACGACCTATGACTTTGGTCCTCAGCACAAAGCTAATTTTCGCAATATGGGAAACGGCACCGGCTCTCCGTATGGTGACCGCAACAAGTACCATTTGCTCAGCAATGGTGAAATTGATTACGATCAGATTTATGCCTACAGTATTTCCCAGAGTGACCCGGTATGGATTCTTCCGACTGACCGACAAAAGTATATTGGACGGCGGGGAGCTGACGGACAGTTTGTTTTATCCGTAGGTCCCTACGACCTGGCACCGGGAGCGGTGGTGACTGTTCCGGTTGCTTTTGTTGCCGGTGAGGGGTTTCATAAAAACAGGTATAACCATCGGGACAACTTATTGAATGATTACAATCCGACAGGATATTACGAAGGCGTTGACTTTTCCAACCTGATTGCCAATGCCGCTACTGCCGGGCGGGTCTATGATATTCCCGGGGTGGATACTGATGAAGATGGTTATGCCGGGAAATTTCATATTTGTATCCTGGACTCGGTGTATGAAAATGGTCAATGGGTCCCTACTGCTGCCGAGACGACATATTATGAAGGCGACGGGTTCCCCGATTTGCTGGCATCGGCACCGCCACCTTCACCGTTTCTCTGGGTGGAACCGATACAAGAAGGTATTCGGGTACGGTGGAATGGCTGGAGATCGGAGAATACAAAGGATGTATTTTCAAATAAAATTGATTTCGAAGGATACCGGGTATATATAGCACGGGATAACAGGGAGTCAAGTTACTCCCTGGTGGCGACGTATGATTTACCCAATTATGATAAATATACCTTAACCAGCGATAACAAGGGAGTGCTTCATTTCCAGATAATGGATGATCCGTTCACGCTGGAAGAGTTACGATGCTTGTATGGGTCGTTACCGGACCCCTGCGCCGACAGTGCGTTTGACCCGTTGATATACTCGTATCATAATCCGTATGTTCATCCCTTGTTCCCGGATTCAATTTTCTACTTTACCACGCATGAGTATAATCAATCCGAGTTGGGTGTTGATACTCCTATCCGCAAGGTATATCCGAATGAGCCGAAGCCGGAATCATTACATAACCTTACTCCGGAACAATTAACCGAGGATGGATATCCCAAGTATTATGAGTATGAATGTGATATAACCGGTTTGCTCCCGAGTCTTTCATATTACATTGCTGTGACCGCATTTGATTTCGGTTCTCCGAAAGCTGGATTCCAGGCGTTGGAGTCATCAAAGTCAATCACCGCGTTGTCGGTATATCCGAATAATAGCTGGGATGAAAAACCGGACAAGGTGGAAAATGTATATGTCTATCCCAACCCGTATCGTCAGGATGGGTGGTATCGGCAATTGGGGTATGAAGGTCGGGGTGAGGAAAACCGCTCACGGGACCGGGTGAGAAAAGTCACCTTTGCAAATCTTCCACCGAAATGTACTATCAGTATTTTTTCCCTCGATGGTGACTTGATTCGGGAAATTGAACATAACACCGATCCGAGTGATCCTAATTCCTCTTATGAAGAATGGGACCTGGTTACCCGGAATGTTCAGCGGGTCGCTTCGGGGTTGTATTACTGGGTTGTCGAGGATGACTCGGGCAATACCCAGATCGGCAAGCTGGTCATATTGCTGTAAACATATCCATACATAATTATTGATGATAAAAAGCCGGCTTTACGTTACGTAAGCCGGCTTCTCAGTGCTATGCGACTGTCTGAAGGAATTTATTTCATATGTTTCGAGATAAGCTTCGTCATCTCAAACATCGAGACTTTTTTCTTACCGCCGAAAACCTTTTTCAGTTTTTCATCAGCATTAATCATTCTGCGGTTAATGCTGTCCTGCAGCTTGTTCTTCTTGATGTAGTTCCAGATTTTCTTGGTAACTTCGGTACGCGGAATAGCCTTCTTCCCGACAATCGCTCCCAGTTCTTCCGAGAGCGTCATCGGACGCATGAAAGCAGCATTCGGTTTCCGCTTGGTTGCTTTTTTCTTCGTGGTTTTCCGCTTTGCAGCAGCTTTCCGGGTAGTCGTTTTCCGTCCGGTTGATTTCCGGGTAGTTTTCCTTGCGGCAGCTTTTTTCGCAGTAGTTTTCCGGGCAGCGGTTTTCCGTTTTGTTGTGGTCTTCCGGGTTGTTGCTTTTTTCTTGGCAGTTGTCTTTCTGGCTGTTGCTTTTTTCTTGGTAGCAGTTTTCCGGGTTGTTGCTTTTTTCTTAGTTGTGGTCTTCCGGGCAGTGGCTTTTTTCTTGGTCGTTGTTTTTTTTGCCACTTTTTTCTTGGTGGTTTTCTTCTTTGCTACTGGCATTTGTTGCTCCTTTAGCATTTAGGTTTTAGGTCACATTGCGCATATTGTTTGTTTTCTTTTTTCTTCCTCTGGAAAAAGTATACACCGTAAATCGATATTACCTTTTCACTCTATAAACATACAAGAGTTTCTTTTTTTCTTGCAAGAAAAAAATACATGGATTGAAAAAAAATCACCCGTTTTTCATAGGGGAAATTGACACCATACCTGCAACATTACGTCGCCCGTAACTCAATAACCGGAGCCTCCGGAGGGCATCCCAGTCGAAACGGAAACCAATGTCCCACACCGGATGAAGTATACAAGTGTGAATGATGTCTTTGGTAGTGCCCCCAGAGATATTTTTCCCTCCATATAGACTCGAATAGTGAACGTCTTCCTATACCGATTTGTCCTCCATGTGTATGCCCTGAGAGGGTGAGGTGTACTCCCTGTTGGGCTGACAACGGAAAGACATCAGGACGGTGACTCATCAGCAGGACAGTATCCTCAGGGGAGACATCACGCAGTGTTTTATCCACCGCCCGTCTGAAAAAAGAGGAGTCCGCCATAGTAAGAAACCGTGGGTCATCAAGTCCGCCGATATACAAACGACAGTTTCCTCTCTGTATATGCACACCGGTGTTTACCAGGAGCGGTATTGGTGACGCATCATGAATACGGCGTACCTGCGTTATTCCCCGGTAATATTCGTGATTGCCGAGGGAAGCAAAGCAACCATGTGGTGGTTTCAGGGTATCAATCATCTTCAGCGCATCTCCAAGCAGATGTAGGTCATCGGCAATATCTCCGGTAATAAGCACCAGGTCCGGTTTGTAAGGGGCTGCCTTTTCGAGCACTGTTTCCAAATCATCGAGAGTGACATAGTGATAAAGATGCAGGTCGGATAGATGAAGAATACGGAACCCATGTAATTTGGCGGGAAGGTTGTTTATTGGTATTGGCTGGAGAAATACCCGGGCAGTGCGAAACGACAATGAAATACCTGATATGCCTGTCCCAAGGGTAACAATGGGGATAACGGCGGCAGTTGTTTTTAAGAAGGTACGTCGTTCTGGTTCGTTGAGTGACTCTGACGGTGAGAGCTGGTCTTTCCGATAGTAAAGCAGCCACTCGATGGAATGAAGAATACCCGATAGAGCCAGTGAAAACAGCAAACCCACAAGGAGAATAACGCTGGTTGTGAGAGTGAGAATTGAAGGAGAAACCAGCCAGTCGATATTATTTTTTTCGCTTATCCCCCAGAGAATGATGGCAGTAAGTCCTGAGACTGGAACCAGCAGTACCAGGTAACGGATAATGGTGACTTTCCACCAGCTATGGTTTAGGAAACGAAGCAGCAACAAGGTAATAACCCCCAGCAGGGAGAGAATAACAAAGGCAATTTGTAGCAGGGAAACAAACTTCAACTGGTGCTCCGTTTCGATTTTTTACCAGGTTATACGCCGGATATATACAAAGAGACTGGAAATAATTACGAAAAAAAGGCTTCCCATGTAAATGAGAAGCCTTGATAGTATGTGTATAAAATTTTGGTTATCAATAGTTACTTTCTTCCTGTGCAAAGAAGTTTTCGATGTAACTTTCAATCTTGGAATTCTTGAGCATATAATCCATCCAGCGGCTATACAGCTCTTGGCGTTTGTTCATCAGTACTACATTGTACACCGAGTCATGCTTTGCCTGGTATTCCGTCATATCGGGAGTTATCCGTTCAAGTAATTCGAAAATAACCACTCCCTGGGCGTGCTCAACCGTGTCACTTACCTGCCCGACTTCTTTGAGAGCAAACGCAGCACCGATTGCCATCGGGTCGCGCCGAATACCGGGAACATAACCACTGCGGGTAAAGGGATCGGGGGTTTCGTATTCTTCCCCGTGTTTCTTGGCGGCTTTTTTCAATGAAAGTCCCTTGTGAACATCAGCAATAATCGCACTGGCTGTGTCACGACAGATATCCATGACCTTTGATTTTTTCAGGTCAAGCTCTACCCGGTCTTTTGCTTCTTCAAATGTTGCCAGACCTTCCGGCTTTTTATCGGCAACCTGAACAACATAAAAGGCAGAGTTATTTTCAAAAATGTCGGAGATGTCATCGATATTATTGTTAAAGGCAAACAATCCTGCCTTGGGGTCGTTGCCCAGATATTGGATATTCCGTCCCCGGAAGAAGTACCCGGTTGACCGAACAGGTATTTTCATGTCCTCAGCAGCCTTGAAGAACCCGACTTTCTCGGCTTTGGTGCGGAACTCTTCTATCTTCCGGTAGTAACTGTCGAGTGTCTCTTGTGATGGCGATACTTTTATCAGGATGTGAGAAGCATGGACTTTCTTGACCTTCTCTTTTTTCTGTTTTCCTCGTGGTTTCTCCATTTCTTCCTTGATATCGTGCAACTTGATAATATGCCAGCCGAACTGGGTTCGTATCGGTTCAGAAAGTTGCCCTTTTTTCATCTGGAAAACATACTTGTCAAATTCGTCAACCATTTCACCCCGACCAAACCAGCCAAGATCACCTTTATTCTCGACTGAGGAAGGGTCATCGGAATATCGCTCCACCATCTGAGTAAAGTCGGCGCCCGCTTTCAGCGAATCATAAATTGCTTTTGCTTTCTGGTATGCGGCTTCCCAGTCGGACGGGAGAGGTTTTTTCTCAACCATAACCAGGTTCAACGATACACGTTCATTGATGGAGTACTTATCCTTATGAGAGTTGAAATATTCTTTCATCTCTTCTTCTGTTACAGGGGGAGTAGGGGTTGAAAACCGTTTGAAAGCCACATCAACCATTCCCACTTTTACTTTTTCAGTTGCGCCGAGGAACCATGCTTTTACTTCCGGCTCCGTGACATGTGCTTCGAGGGTTACCAGTTCCTGAACTTTATACATTGCTAGGTTTTCTCGTGCCAGTGGTTCCACCTGGGTTTTCCAGAATGATGTTGCTTGCGGGTCAGCCATGGCGTTGAAATATTTCTGGTAATCAAATTGTCCGTTTGTCTGAAATGCCGGTAACTGTTGCAACTCCTGTGGTGGGTAACGACGGAGGTATTCATATACTTCTTCATCAGTAACAACGATGTCATACTTTTTAATTTGCTGTTGTATCAACCGCTGGTTGACCAGTTGTTTCCATGCTTCGAGACGAAGCTCTTTAACCTTGGAATCCGGTAATTCTTTATCACTTTTCTGGGCTTCTCGCTGATAAAGATTTTGAAACACCTGGTTGTATTCATTCCAGGAAATTTGCTCGCCATTGATTTCCCCGGCTAAATTCTTGTCAATAGCTTGTTGTTGACGTGAAAGTCCTAATCCCCATTCCAGAACAATCATCGCTACAAAAAATAAGAGGACAATAATGATGATGGGGAAAATCATCTTTCTCAGCATTTCGAACATTCGTTGTTACTCCTTGTCGAACTGTACACTTATAAACCAATAATATGGTTTTACACTTAACAGAGCTTGAAAATATAATGTAATTGGGCAATTTTGCAAGCTGCCAGTGTATTATTTATACAAAAAACATTGTATTCGCATATAAAGATGCAATACATTACTTAAAATCGGCTATAAACAGGAACTGCAACATGTTGAAAATGTCGACTAAACTGTTAAAAATGTTAGTATTATGGGTTTTTCTCCTCTCTTCCGGTTTTGGAGAGCAAATGTGGCCTCTGAACGGTACTATTGACCTTTCCAGCGGTTTTGGGGATTATCGACAGGGTCATTTCCATTTTGGGCTGGATATACGGACTGGCGGTACTATCAATAAGCGTTTGGTATCCCCCGTGGACGGTTATGTCTGGCGGGTAAAGACTTCCTATACCGGGTATGGTAAGGCGCTGTATATCAAGGGATATGACGGCTACACATACGTAATGGGGCATCTTTCCAATTTCGCACCCAAGATTGATATTCCTTTGAAAAGAGCGCAGATTGCATCGGAACGATATTATCAGGATATCTATTTCCCCAGGGATTCAATTCGAGTAAAACAGGGAGAGTTTGTGGCTTATTCCGGGAAAACCGGTACCGGGGCGCCGCATCTCCATTTTGAAAAGCGTATTGGTGATACCACGTTAAATCCTCTGGTGCACGGGTTCCAGTTACGGGATAAGACCCCACCGGTGTTTTCCCGGCTTGGAGTGCAGTTGGTTGACAGCAGTTCTCTCCTGCCCAACGGCAGACGAAAAATATACCTGGATGTTGTACCTGCCGGTAAAACAGGTCAATATACGCTGGATACGGTTTTATATCTCAATAGGCCGTTTGGTTTTCTTGCGGACTGTTTCGATAAGATGCGTCCCGATGGGATGAAACAAGCAGTCTATCAACTATCGTTGTTCATCGATGATACGCTATACTACCGCGTCCAGTTTGATTCAATAGACTTCGAGACAAACAGTGCGGTCAGTCTCGAATATGATTACCTTGAGGCAGTTCATAAGAAGAAGTCGGTACGTCGGTTATTCAAAAAGCAGGGAGACCGATTTGCCCGAAGCTGGTCCCCGGTTGGCACCGAGGGCATTTTCGGGTTGCTGCCCTCAGAAAGAATCGGGCAACACACGGCTCGTCTTGTTGCCTCCGATGCTTTCGGTAACGAGTCGGAACTTACGTTTGATTTTCTCTGGGGTCCTCCCGGCAATGTTTTTATTCTTGATTCAACTGTGCGTGTCGCTCGTGATACTACTGATTTTTATTTTTCTCACGCAGAGGACTACAAACCACTGGGGATAGATTCTGTTGCGGTCATGTTAAATAAAGGAAAAAGATGGGGAAAATCACCGAGTATTAGTGTTACTCCTCTGGTACAGGATAAATTCAAATGTCGTGCAGTCGGGTTTACCGTGGGGTCTGCGGTTTTGCGATTGGAAGTCTATACGCAAAGCGGAGCTGTTTTTCATGATAACTTATTCAATGGTCTTCTGGAAAAAGGAACCGGTAAACCAAGAATACTGCATGAAATCATCGAGGACGGATTGCTCATCACTCTCGATGTGGAAGCCCGAAAAGGCTCTGATGCCCGGGTGGAACTGTACTGGAAAGATACCCTGCTGGGAATTGAATACCCCCAATACTTCAATATGAATACCTATATTTGTTTTATCCCGCCACAAAAGAAATATGCCCGGATAGATCGTTTTGTTGCTTCGATGTCAAAGGATACGCTCTTTTATGGAGCATGGTCGGACACCGTTCATATTATTGCGGTCGGTTTTGAAAAATCGCAGGAAATAGCTGTAAATAACGATGTGTCCCTTCTACTGGGAAAGGATAATTTTTTTGAGCCGAAGTTTATCGAACTTGATTGGCAGCGCATTATCAATCGGGCAAGATTGCAGGTGAATTCCGATCATATCAAAATAATGCCGGATGCGTTTGTCTGTAAAAAGCCGTTTCTCATCTCGTATAAAATTCCCAAAGCATATGATGTCAACAATAGAAGCGGATTGTGCTGGCTGGATGAAGAGAATAATCGCTGGGTGTGGCTGAATAACACTTTTGAAAATAACACCTTGACCGCCCCTTCACTTGGTGGTGGCTCTTTTGTGGCAGTGTTTGATTTTGTTCCCCCGGTTATCAAACAACTAAGTATCAAAAACGGCGGACACTATGAGAGTTTGCGTCCGGCAGTGAATTTCATTATCGAAGATACGCTTTCGGGTATCGGTGATGACCGCGATATCCGAATTGAAATTGACGGCAAATGGCAGATACCTGAGTATGATCCGGAGACGGGATGGTGTACCAGTAAACCGGTGGAGCCATTGAAACCGGGGTCACATCACCTGGGAATCATGGTAACCGATCGTGCCGGGAATTTGACTGAACAATATCTCAATTTCTTTGTTAGAATGCCTGGAAAAGGAAAACAATTCAAAGGCGGTAAGAGGTAACAGTTGTTTATCCCTATTCGTGATGATAATCCGACTATTCGCACGCCATACATGACCATTGCGCTGATTGTGGTAAACACTCTGGTCTTTCTCTATTCACAGATGCTGGGATACGAGGGATTTAGTGCTTTTACCTATCATTATGGATTTATCCCTTATGAACTGTTTCATCAAGTGGAGTTGACCCCGGCATTACCGGCTTCGGTATATACAACCGCGTTTACATCCATGTTTATGCATGGCGGATGGTTCCACCTTATCGGCAATATGCTGTTTTTGTGGATTTACGGAAACAACATTGAAGATTTTTTCGGACCGATTAAGTTTATTATTTTCTATGTTGCTTCCGGGATATCGGCGATAGTGCTCTATGCAATTTTTGGTCCCGACTCTCAGATCCCCTTGATAGGAGCATCGGGAGCAATTGCCGGCGTTATGGGTGCCTACATGGTTCTTCATCCCCGGGCACGGATAACATGCCTGTTTATTTTCTTTTTTATCCAGTTTGTGGTGTTGCCTGCTAAAATCGTTCTTGGGTTCTGGTTTGCTTTTCAACTTCTCATGGCACTTGTCGGGTCCAACAGCGGGGGCGGGGTTGCCTGGCTGGCTCATGTGGGCGGATTTGGCTTTGGGTGGGGGCTGCTCAAGTTGTTGACCAGGGGAAAACCAAGAATTCATCCGCCAAACAATAATCAACGTATATATCGTATGCGCTGGTAAAAGCAAAAGAAGGAAAAACATGCCCTGTACTGATATAACCGACAGATTAGAGCTGACTGTTGATTCCGATGATCGCATTATCGGGTATTCGCTGAATAAGCTGACCTGTGGTGGTTCCGTGGGTGAAGAACATATGATTGCCCAATGGTTGATTGGAAAAAACGTTGATGAGGTAATAAAAACACCTGTTGACAGCTTTCATGCTTCATTGCGAACAACAATCAGCGATATCGGAGAATACCTGGCACTGAAACACTTTATCGCAGTTCAGACCGGACTGGCGGTGATGATGGGAGAGAAAGCGGGTCGTCTTGAGGATGATTGTACGGTCGAGTGTATCGAGTACAATGGCACTCATACCACTCTGATTGTACATATCAACGTCAACTTGATAACTGATAAAATTGTTGCGTGTAACTCATGCTGTCGGAGGTAATCTCTGATACAGACTTCAGAGATTTATTCTAACTGAGAGAAATACGGTTTAACCGTAAAGAATTCGTTACGACAAAAACCGATGAGAATGCCATTGCTCCCGCGGCAATCGTCGGTGAAAGAGTGATGCCGAATGCGGGATACAGTGCCCCGGCAGCAATGGGGATAGCCAGTATATTGTAAAAGAATGCCCAGAAGAGATTTTGCTTAATCACTTTCAAACTGATTCGAGCCAGCTTGAACATCTCCGGTACAGTATGAAGATCGGAGCGCACCAGTACAACATCCGAAGCCTCTATCGCCACATCGGTTCCGGTTGCCATTGCCACTCCTACATCTGCAGTCGCCAGTGCGGGAGCATCGTTGATACCATCGCCAATCATGGCTATTTTATACCCGGCTTTTCGGTAGGAATCGACAATCAGCTTCTTTTGATCCGGTTTGATTTCCGCCTCGAAATGCTCCAACCCTGCAACCCGAGCAATTCCTTCCACTGTGCGGCGGTTATCACCGGAAATCATCGCGACCCGCTCCATTTCCTGTTTTAGTTCTGCAATAACATCTTTTGCTTCGCTGCGTAAACGATCAGATACGGCGAACAATCCGACTACCTCTCCGTCAAGCCCGACAAACACAATCGTTCTGCCTTTTGTCATTTCCTTTTCGGCTTCAGTAGATACATCTTCTCCAATGCGAACCTGTTCTGAATCCATCAGGGTACGGTTTCCAATAACAAGTCTCCGACCATCACACTCCGCAACAATACCAAACCCCGGACGGGCTTCCAGATTTTGTACAACTGCCTGATGTATATCGAATGTTTGCATGTAGCGGGCAATAGCTCCGGCAATGGGGTGTTCTGAACGGCTTTCGGCTGAACCGGCAAAACGTATCAAGGAGCGTTCTGATACTTTACCGAATGTTTTTACTCCCACGACTTCAATTTTCCCATGTGTCAAAGTGCCGGTTTTATCAAACAATATCGTATCTATCTCGGTAAGCTCCTGGAGGATATCACCGCCACGGATGATAATTCCTTCCCGTGCCGCTCGCCCTGTTCCGGCAAGAATCGCGGTCGGAGTCGCCAGTCCGAGCGCACAGGGGCAGGCAATAATGAGGACCGAGATGACACTGCGAATCAGGATATCGCTTGATGGGGCAAAAATGAGCCAGAGTACCAGCGTCAGAAGAGCCAATCCGATAACAATCGGCACAAATACCCCGGCAACTTTGTCAGCCAGCTTTTGTACCGGCGCCTTTTTCCCCTGGGCGTCGGCTACCAGCCGGATAATATGGGAAAGGAAACTATCTTCACCGGAAGCGGTTACCTGTAGGGAAAATGACGAGTTGCCATTAAGTGAGCCCCCCCAGACTGTATCGCTGGTGGATTTTTCAACCGGGACAGATTCACCGGTCAACATGGATTCATCGACAACAGGGGAACCTTCCACCACTTTCCCGTCAGCAGGAATCCGTTCACCCGGTTTCACTAACAGGACCATTCCCGGTTGGGCAGTCGCCGCATCTATCTCGACTTCAATGCCGTTGATAACCGCAGTGGTTTTTGATGGCTGTAGTTTTACCAGAGCCTGAATAGCTTCGCCCGCTTTGCCTTTTGATTTGGCTTCCAGGTATCGTCCCAGAAGTATGAGAACTATAATCATGCCGGCAGAATCGAAGAAGAGCGGTTGATGGGTGCCATTAAGAGTTCCCGTGCTGAGAACGTACACACTCCAGCCATACGCTGCCAGGGTTCCTATACCGATGAGTGTGTTCATATTGGCTCTGAAATGCCGAGCCTGCTTGAGAGCATCGGTGAGGATTTCCCTCCCGGAAAAAAACAGTACCAGCGTGGCAAAAGCTCCCTGCAGCAATCCATCCCATGTATAGGAAATCAGAGAACTACCGGTAAGCATGGGCAAGAGATGAAAAATCATCAGGGGAATACCAAATAACAGGGCAAGGATAAATCGTTGTTGTGCTTCGTGGACTTCACGAGTATTGGATGAGAGAATATCCGGGGCGCCGATAGAAGCCTTGAATCCCAAATCCTGTATTTTGTTGATAATAGTATGTTCGTCGGCGTTATTTGTATCATATACCACCACGGCTGAGCGAGTAGTGAAATTAACACGGCAGTCATCTACTCCCGATAATTCCCGTACCTTTTTTTCTATATTTGCCGCACAACCGGCACAGTGCATTCCCTCTATTTTCAGAACTGTCTCAGTTGCTTTTGCCATAGTGTGATAGTTTACAATGTTCCTGCTTAATCAGAAATAAAAAAATGAATCTTTTTATGACCTTGTGACCTTTATCCCACCTGTTACTCCCTATTTAAGACCCAGTAAAATAAGTAAATGCGGGCATCTCCGGGTCAGATGTTTACGGATTTTTTGTCGGGCACGATGCAGATACCAGCGAACCGTAGCCTCGGGAATATCCATAATATTCGCAACATCATTAATTTTGCACCCTTCGACATCCCGGAGAATAAACGCCGACCGCTGTTTATCGCTTAGCTGACTGGCTGCTTCTTCGATAAAACCGCCAATTTGCCGACAGTTATAGTTCTTTTCAGGACTATCGTCTGCACTTTCGAGGACATAGTTTACCGTATCGAGCGATTCGTGTCGGTGGCGTTGGTGTTTCCTGATATAGTCTATCGAAGTGTTAATCGTAATACGGTACAACCAGGTGTAGAATTTTTTCTTTTCATCATATTTATGAATGTTGCGTGCCATTTTCACAAACACTTCCTGTACAATATCAGCCGCTTCGTCCGTGTCATGCACCATTTTATAGGCAAGGGCACTCACCTGTTTCTCGTATCGCTGCACCAGTTTTGTAAATGCCCGTTTATCGCCAAGTTTTATTGATGCGATAAGAGCCTTGACCTGAAGTTCGTTTTGTTCTTCAAGAGGACGTCTTGGTTTGGTTGATTTTGCTTTCGAGAGCCTCATTGTTCAGACACTCACCAGTTAGATATTTTCTATAGTGTAATAAAACGTATAATACAAGATAATGTTCCTATATTTAACCCATGATTATATTATTAATGGATGTGTGACAGTAAAAGAATGAGTTCGAAAGGGTCGTATTTCATTCCGGCGGTCTAATTGAAATTTTACCGGGTCATTGTCGGTAGATTTTCAATGTTATGTTCCCGCTTCTTCATTTACGACAATCACGGCAGCCCCGGTAAATTTGCCTGCCCGCAGGTCGTCGAGTGCGTGGTTGGCATCTGACAACGGGTAGGGTTGGACCTCGGTTTTGACCGGTACTTTTGGAGCCAGTACTAAAAACTCAATTCCGTCCTGGCGGGTCAGATTAGCCACAGAGCGCAGGACGCGTTCTTCCCAGAGGATCGAGTACGGGAAGGAAGGAATATCACTCATGTAAATACCGGCGCACACAACAATACCCCCTTTGCCGACTGCCCGCAAAGCAGCCGGAACCAGCTTACCGACAGGAGCGAAAATAATGGCAGCATCGAGTTGCTCCGGAGGGGTATCATCGGAACTGCCTGCCCATACCGCTCCAAGACTTCGGGCAAACTCCTGTCCCTCGGTATCGCCGGAACGGGTGAAAGCATACACCTGACGCCCTTCAAACCGGGCAACCTGGATAATAATGTGCGCGGCTGCCCCGAAACCATAAAAGCCAATACGCTTGCTGTTTTCGGTCATTCGATACGATCGATACCCAATCAACCCGGCGCACAAAAGCGGGGCTGCCTGCAAATCGGGGTAGCCCTCGGGAATGGGAAAACAAAACCGTTCATCAGCTACGCAGTACTCGGCAAACCCGCCATCTATCTGGTAGCCGGTATATTTAGCTTTATCGCACAGGTTTTCCCGACCGGAACGACAATACGAACATTCGCCGCAACTGCCGCCCAGCCAGGGGACTCCGATAGTATCACCGATCGAAACACTTGTTACCCCTTCGCCAACTGCTTCTACTGTCCAGACAATTTGATGACCGGGGACCAGGGGAAGTTTCGGTTCGGTCAGGTCACCATCGACCACGTGAAGGTCCGTACGGCAAACCCCGCAGACATGAACTTTGATGAGCACTTCCCCTGCCTTTGGTGATGGTTTCGGGATATC